>CAZCPW010000217.1:0-2717 GCA_964499925.1 uncultured Lachnospiraceae bacterium | reverse complement strand
CCTGTGTCTTTGGTTCGATTCCGAAACTGGGCACTATTATTTATTAGACCACATACATGAATGTGGTCTATTTTATTATTCATAGAAAAGGAAGCGCTCAAGCAATAAAGGACTCTTATGATAGAAACAGCCAAAAATCTTCAATATCCTCATGCTTTTTCCACCCGAATCGGCGGTGTCAGCGACGGTATTTTTTCATCGCTTAACCTAGGTCTTAACAGGGGAGATTCCGAAGAAAATGTCATTGAAAACTGGAGAAGATTCTTAGAAGAAGCCGGCATTAATCGGACCGAATTTGTTTGCGGAAATCAGGTTCACGGAAATTATGTCCATATTGCCTCGTCTTTTGATCTTCGCCCTGCATACGGAGCCGGAGATGTCATCGAAGCGGACGGGTTTGTTACAAACGAAAGAAATGTTCCGCTTTCTGTTTTTACTGCCGACTGTGTTCCGTTACTGCTTGAGGATCATCTAAATCATGTAATCGGCGCAATTCACTGCGGATGGCGCAGCACGGTTGCCGACATAGAAAAAGAAGCAATCTCAAAGATGCTTTCCCTTGGCGCCAAAGTAACGGATATTCATGCCGCAATCGGGCCGGCAATAGATAAATGTTGCTTTGAAGTCGGACTTGAAGTTATTGATAAGATTGACAAACTTGTGGATAACTCATCGAGATTTTACACGTCATGTGGAGAAAAGTATTTGCTTGATCTTCGCGGCGTAGTGAGGGAACGTCTTACTGAACTTGGCATTCCCGAAGCAAATATTGAGTTTGTCGGTGATTGTACTTTCTGCCATCCCGAGAAATATTGGTCACACAGATACACAAAGGGCAACAGGGGAAGTCTTGCCTGCATCATTGAAATTGTTTGATTGTATGGTAGAATAGTCTGAGATGGGGTTGATTACACTGACATTACGATACTGAGGAACATAGATGGGAAACAGAAGGAAAAGACTTGGCGGAGGCGGAGCCTTATTGACTATAATCATACTGATTGCTACCAAAGACCTTTGGATGCCGATTTTAGGTTGGCTGCTTGGAATATTCGGTTCGATACTTGCTTTTTTTGTAGTACTTGCATTGATTATTTTTGCAATAGTAAAGACATCAGAGAAAAAGAAAAAGAATTCTTACGGACAGACCGGTCAGCAATACAGTCAACAGACTAATAAACAGAACAAAAATCCATACAGCTCTCAATATGGGCCGACTGCATCATCGACTGCTTACAAGGATGACGTCGTGATTGACGGTTCCACCGTAAAGGTTGCACCTGCCGATGCAGAAACGCAGCAAAAACAGGAAACACCCAGTGTGCAGCCTCGGAAAGAGGAATTTAAATCTACCGGTGACCCCGAAATCGACAAGATGATAATGGATAAAGAACAGGCCATCAAGGAGATGAAGAGACTTGATGAAGGCATAGACGATGAGAAGCTTTCGTCTCAAATCGTTCATCTTGAGGATGTTACCGAAAGAATTGTGGACTATATAGTTGAGCATCCCAATAAAAAGAACGAAGTTTCAAAGTTCTTCAGCTATTATCTTCCTACCACATTAAAGCTGCTTGATGCCTATGACAGGATGGACGATACGGGAATTTCGGGTGAGAATATCGACACGACCAAGAAAAAGGTAGAGGACATGATGGACATGGCATTATCGGCTTTTGACAAGCAGCTTGACGCTTTGTTTGGCGATGAAGCTTTGGATGTCACGACTGATATAAAAGTTATGGAAAATATGCTTAAGGCGGAAGGCCTTACTGACGACGGAATCACATTAAAACTTTAAAAGGAGAATATTATGGCAGAGACAGCATCATCTACACCTACACTGACACTTGATCCTATGGGAATTTCGGAGGCAGCTGCGGATTTAAGTTCTTTTGCAAGTGCAGGCGCTGAAGATCAGGCAGCCAAGGAAGAAGAACGCGCGGCTAAGGCAGTTGAAATCAACGAAGACATGCTTACCGAAGAAGAAAAGCGTGTGGTAAACGAGTTTGCCGAGAAGATTGATATTACCGATTCAAATATGGTAATGCAATACGGCGCCGCAGCTCAGAAGAATATCGCCAATTTTTCGGAGAGCGCTTTAAATAACGTTCGCACGAAAGACTTAGGTTCTATCGGTGAGGATTTGTCCGCATTGGTTACCGAACTCAAAACGGTCGGAGAGCCTGAGAAGAAGGGCTTTGCCGGCATTTTCCAGAAAAAGAAAAATGAACTCGAAACGATAAAGAACAATTATGCAAAGGCAGAAAGCAACGTCGACAAGATTGTTAAGCAGCTTGAAGGTCATCAGGTTGTTCTGATGAAAGACATTGCAATGTTTGACCAGATGTACGAGCTCAATATGAAGTACTACAAAGAGCTTACCATGTACATCATTGCCGGAAAGAAACGTCTTGATAAGGCACGCAACGAAGAAGCCGAAGCTCTCAGAAAGAAGGCTGAAGAAACCGGTGCTCAGGAAGATGCACAGGCCTACAATGATTTTGTAAATCTATGCAATCGTTTTGAAAAGAAGCTCCACGATCTCGAGCTTACCAGAATGATATCCATTCAGATGGGACCTCAGACGAGACTTCTTCAGAACAACGATACTCAGATGCTTGAAAAGATTCAGTCATCCCTTATCAACACCATTCCTCTTTGGAAGAGTCAGATGGTTTTGACACTCGGAATCGAGCATGGTCGTCAGGCAACGG
>CAZCPW010000216.1:0-2726 GCA_964499925.1 uncultured Lachnospiraceae bacterium | reverse complement strand
GGGGATGCTATGTTCATCTATTAGGATTTTAAACTATGATAAAGAAGTTTGATATTGAAGATTTAAATGTGGAAATTGACGAAGAAAACGAAAGACGTGCGGATAATTCTTCGTATAAGAGACTGCTGCTTAAGAGTTTATTAAACTCGGTGAGCGCTTTTTTATGGTTCTTTATTTTGCTGTTGTATGAAGAGACAATCTTTCATTTATGGGCATTTGACAGTGTTACCGCATATTTCCCTTTAAAGCTTTTTTTGTGTCTTTCAACCGCGATTATTTTATCTTTATTTTCTTCCTTTTTTAAAAAGAAAGTAAATAAAATAATTTCGATTACAGAAACCGCCATTGTGATAATCATGTATGTCGTGCATATCCTTTATCACGCGATTTTCAAGGTTTTCTTTTCGATTGAATTCATCGACAAGACCAACACAAAGGTTGTGCAGTACTATAGGGAGATTATACAGGGCATAAAAGATAACTGGTTGGTACTTCTGTTAGCCGTAGCAGTGCCTGTTGTTGCACTTGTACTTCTAAATATCTTTAAGGTATTTACCTATAAGCCGGTTTCTCTTAAGTGTGCCTATGTGCCGTTTGCCTATCTTGGAATTTCAATAGGGCTTACCTGCCTCTTTGTTCCTTTGTACGGAAAAGATGAGTTCTCCGCATGGGAGCTTATGAAGTATGAAAATAATGCGGATTATTCCTTTGAAAGACTTGGCGTTTTGGCATCAAATGAAATTCAGATCAGAAACCTTCTTTTTCCGAGAAGCTATGATTTGGACGATGAGGATTTAACGGCCTGGGTTTACAATCCCGAAGATGAAAACGTGACTGTTGATACTTCTGCAAATGATGTAACCGAAAACGACGCAGAGGTAATAGAAGAGATTGTAAAGCAGATTGATACGTCTCCGAATATTCTTGACATCGATTTTGTTTCTCTGGCAGAAACCGAAACCGACGAGGATCTTGCAAGCATCAATAAGTATATGGCTTCTTTGGAGCCCACGTACAAAAACGAATATACCGGCATGTTCAAGGGCTTTAATCTGATATTGCTTACTTGTGAAGGCTTTTGCAACCTTGCCGTTAACGAAACCTATACGCCTACTCTTTACAAGCTTGTAAATGAAGGTTTTGTCTTCAGCAATTTCTACAATCCCCGTACGGGAGGTTCGACGAGCGACGGTGAGTTTATAGTTACCACAAGCCTTGTACCCACAAACGGCGGTGCCAAGAACTACCGTATAGTCGGACAGAATGCCATGCCGTTTTCGATAGGCAACATTTTTAACCGTACCTACAATATTCAGAGCCGTGCATATCACGACAATGATTATGAATATTACGGACGAGATATTTCCTATCCGACGATGGGATATTACTATCAGGGCGTCGGAAACGGTGTTGAAATCGGAAAGCACTGGCCTGAGTCGGACCTTGAAATGATGCAGACAACAGTCGGCGAGTATATTGATGATGATGTGTTTAACGTTTATTACATGACGGTAAGCGGACATCTTAATTACAATTTTACCGGCAACTACTGTTCGAAGAAGCATTACGATGAGGTTAAGGATCTTCCTTATTCGGAGCCCTGCAAGGCTTACATTGCCTGTCAGATGGAACTTGACAAGGCAATGGAATACCTGATAAACGCGCTTGAAGAAAAGGGCATTGCCGACAGAACCGTTATCTGCTTTACCGGCGATCACTGGCCTTACGGTCTTACAAATGAAGAATTTTCAGAGCTCTTGGGACACGAGGTTGAGGAGAACTTCGAACTTTATAAGAGTAACCTTATTCTTTGGAGCGGTGCGATTGAAGAGCCCATCTACATTGACAAATATTGCTGCTCGATGGATATAATTCCGACACTTTTGAATCTGTTTGGTTTCGACTATGATTCGAGGCTTTATACGGGGCGTGACATTCTTTCCACTTCGGAAGGTTTTGTGGCCTTTATGAATAAGAGCTACATCACCGACAAGGTCATGTATAATGCTTCGACCAAAGAATATACTTACTTAACGGACGAAGAGGTTACTGAAGAATATCTTGATGCATGTAAAAAGAAAGTAAATGCAAGAAGAAATTATTCTCAAAAGATAATGGATACGGATTATTATGCCTACATAGCTGATTTGCTGGGAATAGAGTACCAAAATGCGGCGCAGAACTATACTCCCGATTATTCTAAGTTTGAGCCATAATACTTAATTCATCCTTTACAGAATCTTTTTATTTAAGTAAAATATTGACGTGGGGTTTAATATTCGGAGGTATTTGCTATGGAAGAAAAAAGAAAAAACAAACGTACCGAGCTTCTGTCAAAGATTATTTTAAAACGTTTGGATGGTACTCAGATTGAGGAAGCATCAATTGATGTTACGGATGTTTCAAAGACAGGGGTTGGCTTTACGGCAAAGGACGTGCTTACGATAGGAGCCGTTTATGAAGCCTATCTTACGATTTGGACCAAAGAAGTGCTTCATTCCTTTATCGAAATTGTTCGCATCGAGAAAAAAGACACAGAGTATGCATACGGTGCAATTTTTATAGGTATGCCCGAGATTGATGCCTCAAGAATTGAAACTTACCAGACAATCTCAGATTTTAATGAATAAGTACTTTTAAAAGAATCCTTCGCATGAGGGATTCTTTTTTGCTATATAGGAAATTGCTCCGCGTGGGAGAGCCAAGGCCCTCTCAGTCACCTTCGG
>CAZCPW010000215.1:0-2744 GCA_964499925.1 uncultured Lachnospiraceae bacterium | reverse complement strand
GCTGAATATTGCAATTTTGATTTTTGACACAGACAATTCTTTGCTGTGAATAAAACAATTTGTTGAAATAAAAAGGAGCGGTCATTTGACTGCTCCTTTTAAAGTACGTATTTTGCTAAAAACCCTGTCCTGCAGGGCTTTTTACTATTTCGTCTCTAAATCAAATCCGAAATAGTTAACTGCATTGTTGTAGGAGATGCCCTTTACGATATCGGCTAAGATATCTTCGTCGTAAGGGAACTCACCGTTTTCAACCCACTCGCCGATTACGTTGCACAAAATACGTCTGAAGTATTCGTGTCTGGTGTAGGAGAGGAAGCTTCTTGAATCCGTAAGCATTCCCACAAAGCCCGAAAGGTTGCCAAGTGATGCTAAAGACTTTAACTGACGCTCCATGCCGATTTTGTGATCGTTGAACCACCATGCGGAACCCTGCTGAAGCTTGCCGGAAACGGATGAATCCTGGAAGCAGCCCAAAATCGTTCCGATGTATTCATTGTCATTGGGATTCAATGAATAAAGAATGGTCTTCGGAAGAGAGTTTTCTTTAATGCAGGCATTGAGGAAGTCGGCAACGCTTGCCGAAGGAGTATCGGAATTGATGCAGTCATATCCGGTATCGGGACCGAGGATATCATACATATTCGTATTGTTGTCTCTCTTGCAGCCGAAGTGAAGCTGCATTACCCAGTTACGCTTAGTGTATTCCTTTGCCATTTCAAGCATGAAGGCGGTCTTGAACTTTAAGATTTCCTCATGCGAAAGTTCCTTGCCTGAAAGTCTCTTTGAAAGAATGGCATTAATCTCATCAGGTGTAGCGGGATTGTAGTAAACATGGTCGATTCCGTGATCGGAAACCTTACAGCCCTTAGCATCAAAGAAATCAAGACGCTTTCTTAAAGCTTCGATAAGGGTTTCGAAAGAGGTAATCTTTACACCGGAAACTTCGGAGAGTTTTGCAAGATAATCCGTGAATGCGGGTTTTTCAAGGTTCATGGCCTTGTCGGGTCTCCAAGCGGGAAGAACCTGTACATCGAAGGTAGGGTCGTTCTTTATCTCATCATGATAGTTAAGAGAGTCAACCGGATCGTCCGTGGTGCAGATGAGGGTAACGTTTGACTTCTTAATGATGTTTCTGACACTCATTTCGGGAGAAGCGAGCTTTTTGTTGCAAAGCTCCCATACATCCTCGGCGTTTTTTTCATTCAATACTCCGTAGTAATCAAAATATCTCTGAAGCTCCAAGTGACTCCAGTGATGAAGAGGGTTGCCGATTGCACGTCCCAAGCATTTTGCATATGCAATGAACTTGTCGTGATCGGAAGCATCGCCCGTGATATATTTTTCGTCAACTCCGCAGGAACGCATTAGGCGCCACTTATAATGGTCGCCGCCAAGCCATACCTGGGTGATGTTGTCAAACTTTCTGTCGGAAGCAATTTCTGCAGGATTGATGTGACAATGATAGTCAAGAACAGGCATTGTCTCTGCGTAGTCGTGGAACAGCTTTTTAGCCGTGTCGTTTGTTAATAAGAAATCCTTGTCCATAAAAGCTTTCATAATATTCGGTCCTTTCACAGAAGATGATTTTTTGTGCGCCTGTGAAACATTGTGCCTTTTGCAAAAAGAAAATGTCCGATTTGCAAATCTTCGGCAGCATTTTTGCACCAAACAAATGTCTCATGTAAGCGTTTTCATAATTATAATATTCCAACCTATAAAAATCAAGTTGACTTTTAAGAATTTTGCGAGTAATATTCGAATTGTAAGCACTTACACAAACGGAGGTATAAAAGTGAAGACATTAAACAAGGATATGGTTGAGGTTACAAAGAGACCGATTAAGGTTTTACAGTTTGGTGAAGGAAATTTCCTTCGTGCATTCGTAGATTATATGTTTGATATCTGCAACGAGAAGGGCCTTTTCGACGGAAGCATCGTTTTGGCAAAGCCCATCGAGTTCGGAAACCTTGAACAGTTCGGCAAGCAGGACAATATTTACACCGTTTCATTAAGAGGTATTCAGGACGGTGAGGCTAAGGTTACAAACCGCATCATCACCAGCATCGCAGATACTGTTGACGTATACGGAGATTATGAGAAATACAATAATTACGCAAAGCTTGATACATTAAGATACATCGTTTCCAATACCACCGAAGCGGGAATTGTTTTCGATGCAAACGACAAGTTTGAGGCTAATCCTCCGAAGACCTTCCCCGGAAAGCTTACAAAGTTTCTTTATACCAGATATGAAGCCTTTAACGGAGATATGACCAAAGGTCTTGTAATGCTTCCCGTAGAGCTTATTGACGATAACGGAATCGAACTTGAAAGATGCGTAAATGAATTTATCACCCTTTGGAAATTACCCGAAGAATTCAGAACCTGGGTTAAGGAAGCCTGCAACTTCTGCTCAACCTTGGTCGACAGAATCGTAACCGGATATCCTCGCAACAATGAAGAGGCAATCTTCAACGAACTTGGCTACATTGACAAGCTTGTTGTTACCGCTGAACCCTTCGCTTTGTGGGTAATCGAATCCAAGAAGGATTTAACCGAGGAGCTTCCTTTCGTAAAGGCTGGCTTACCCGTTATTTATACAGACAATCAGAAGCCTTACAAGCAGAGAAAGGTACGTATTCTTAACGGAGCTCATACCTCCTTCGTACTTGCTTCTTACCTTGCCGGCAACAATATAGTTCGTGAATCCATGGAAGATAAGCTTATCTATGACTTCATGC
>CAZCPW010000214.1:0-2776 GCA_964499925.1 uncultured Lachnospiraceae bacterium | reverse complement strand
AGGTGACTGAGAGGGCTAGAGCTGTCACCGAAGGTGACTGAGAGGGCCTACGCTCTGATGTTTTTACGTAAAAACCCCCTACTTCACTATTTCTTCCGAATCAAGCATCACAGTAAAGGGACCGTCGTTTGTAAGCGTTACCTGCATATCGGCTCCGAACTCTCCCGTCTCGACATGCATTCCGTAATCCTCTCTTGCTTTTTTCACAAAGTACTCATAGATGCTTTCCGCATGTGCGGGATTTCCCGCCTTTATAAAGGAAGGCCTGTTTCCCTTTCTGCAGTCGGCGTAAAGCGTAAACTGCGATACAATCAAAAGCTCCCCGGAAACGTCATTTATCGAAAGGTTTGTTTTCCCGTTTTCGTCTGCGAAAATTCTTAAGTTGATAAGCTTCTTCAGCATCTTGTCCGCAATTTCTTCGGTATCCTCTTCACAGGCGCCGAGAAGCACCAAATACCCTTTCTTTATCTCTCCCTTTGTAACACCTTCTATCTCTACCTTTGCTTTGCTTACAAGCTGAACCAGCAATCTCATATGTCTGTCTTCCTTTAAATATGTTAAAATAATTGAGGTTATTATTAACCCTCAATAAATTTTAAAGGATTTTACCGCTTTGTCAAATACACTTACTCTTACCTTTACCGGTGACATAGGCTTTGACCACTATATGGAAAACCGTTTTAAGGACGAAAATCTTTTATCCGAAGACGTAAAGAATTTTCTTCTTTCAACAGACCACTTAATTGTAAATGTTGAAGGTGCACTTTCGGATTCAAAGATCACGCTTCCGAAGAACGGTGTTGCCGCCCTTGCTCACAGCATGCCGGCCGGAGTTGTTGATTTTCTGTCTTTAATTCACGCAGATATTTTAAGCCTTGCAAACAATCACATAATGGATGCCGGTTCCGAAGGTTTAAGCGATACCCTTCTCTTGGCTCATAATCATCACATGGATACAATCGGTGCGGGAATGAATATAGATGAGGCCGCGAAACCTTTAATTCTTGAAGGTGCGGGCGGAATAGGCATCTTTTCCGTAGGCTATCAGCGTGCCTGCAGGAAGGCGGGCGAAGCCACTCCCGGGTGCCTTAGCTGGAGCGACATGGAAAGAATTTCCGCAAATATCCGTAAAATCAAGTCAACGTGCCGTTGGTGCATCGTGGTTTCCCACGGCGGTGAGGAATTTACCTCTCTCCCCGCTCCTTACACAAGAGACCGATACCTAAAATACCTTGATATGGGAGCCGACATCGTGGTTGCTCACCACCCTCACGTTCCCATGAACTATGAGATTCTTGAAAACGGCAAGGGAATCTTCTACTCTCTCGGAAACTTTATATTCGATACGGACTACCAGCGCGCCCAGTTCAACACCGAAAAGGGAATTTTGTTAAAGCTCACCCTCTCCGAAACCGACTGGTCCTTTAAACCTCTCGGAATTAAAGTCAACAGGGATAAAGAAACTGTTGAGAGCGCCTGCCTTCCTCTGATATTTGAAAACGTCACAAAGGAAGACTACGACCTCTTAATCCCACTTTCTTCAAAGGCTTTTCTTGAGGCCACGAAGAAACAGCAAATATACCTAAAGCCGGACAAATATTCATCTTCTACCACTGATGAGGAATGGCATGAAAATTTCTGTGAAGAAAAGCGAAGCGGCCGTGTCCCCGGTGAAGCCTTGGATCTTCAGATAATCGTTCCCATTGCGGAAAAAGAAAAAGAAAAAGCCTGGAAAAATTCCAAGCTTACAAATGTCGTCAAATATATAATCGAGCAGCTATAACCGATAAAATCTTTTTTTCGAAAAACCGGCATCGTAAGTTAATCTTACTTTGCCGGTGCTTTTACCAAAGTTCTTTCTTTATCCCCATTCTGGTCCAGAAAAGTTTGAGGGGATGTCTGTCTCTGAATTCCCTCAGTGCATCCATGCCTTCCTTTGTAACGGGTCTGATCCACCCGCCGGAGTGAATGTGGAACTGCATCAGTACAAATCTGATCGGCTCATCGATATATGAAAAGATGAAGACTATCAGGAAAGGCAGATGCCACACAAGTCCTCCGAGGCAAAGAAGCGGAATATTAAGTACATACATAAACCCGATTTCAAAACAGGTTCCCGTAATTGCGTCTCCCGATGCACGGCAGATATCGTTTGAAATCCAGTTGCTCATGCGAAGAACCGCTATGACGCAGTAAACCAAAAGCATCTGGGTGGCATATTCAAACGAAGCACTGCTCAGACCCATCAGATGAAGTAACGGCGTGTGAGCCAGGATAATGCATGCGCACACTATAAAGATGGTTCCCGCACAAAGATATACGCATCTGTTTGCAATAAAGTGAGCCTCGTCATGTTTTCCGGCTCCTACTCTATTCCCGACGAGTACCGAGGCTGCGCTTGAAAATCCGCTGAAGAACGCTACCACCAGCCCTTCTATCGTACGGAAAACCGCCAGTGCGGCAATGGCTTCCACCGCCTGTCTTCCGAGGACGATATTAATGATGAGGTTTGAGCCCCCAAGTGCCAGCTCGTTTAATATAATCGGGAAACACTTTGTATAAAAAAGCTTTAAAGATTCTTTAGACCAGGCAAAATGATCCTTTATTTTAAAAAGAAAATGAAGCTTCTTTATCCTCGATAAGAGCAGTAAAGTGAATACATTTACGAAGGCCGCAATCAGAGTCGCAAGCGCGGCGCCCTCGACGCCCATGGCCTTTGCACCTAAATTTCCGAAGATAAATACCCAGTTTAAGAAAATATTTGAAAGCACCGAGG
>CAZCPW010000213.1:0-2778 GCA_964499925.1 uncultured Lachnospiraceae bacterium | reverse complement strand
TGGAAGAGTTCTTAGAGGCAAATTCGGGGCTTAAGAGCCGTTTCCCGAATGTGATCAATTTCCCGGACTACACCGGAGAGGAACTTTTGCAGATTGCCGTCATCACGGCTTCGGGGCGCGGCTATGAAATCTCGGCTGAGGCAAAGGATGGCCTTTTGAATTACTTTAACCGGGTGCAGAGCAAGAATGCCAAGGATTCCGGAAACGGACGTCTTGTGCGCAATAAGGTCGAGGATGCGATTATCAATCAGGCAACCCGCCTTACAAAGGATTCTTCCGGTAATCTTTCGGAGCTTGTTCTTTCTGATTTTGAGCTTAATGACGTATGATTGAGATAAGTTTAGACCATTTTGACATAAAACAGATTGCGGAAAGCGGGCAGTGCTTTCGGTGGAAGGTTTTAGGTGAAAGTGCCGCCGAAATCATTGCTTTTGACAGGATTCTTACTATAGAAAGAAAGGGTGACAAACTCCTGCTTGACTGTTCCGAGGAGGACTTTAAAAATATCTGGCAGCAGTACTTTGACCTTGATACGGATTATTCGCAGATTGAAAGGCTCATAGCGGAATCAGGGGATGCCCATTTGAAGAAGGCTTATTCGCGTGGGAGTGGAATCAGGATACTTCGTCAGGAGCTTTTCGAAACGACGGTGACCTTTTTGATTTCCCAGAACAATAACATTCCGCGGATAAAGAAAAGCCTTGAACTTATATGCGAAAAGGGCGGATTTAAGTTGATTAATTCAGACCGTGGCTACAGGCTTCCGAAACCTTCGGAGGTTTCACCTGAGTTCTTTTTGGATAGGTCCTTGGGGCTTGGATACAGGAATGTTTATCTTTATGAATTGTATGAATTTATAAATGAAAATCCTTCATGGCTTTCTGAACTGCAAAGTATGGATTACGATACTGCGAGGAAAGAGCTTTTAAAGAGGAAGGGAATAGGCCCGAAGGTGGCCGACTGCATCTGCCTTTTTTCACTTCATCATATCGACGCCTTTCCCATAGATACGCATGTAAAGCAGCTTCTTGATAAATACTATAAGGACGGATTTGACTATGAGCATTATAAGGGCTTTGCGGGAATCATCCAGCAATATCTGTTTTATGAAGAGCTGCTTTCTTAAGCAAAAATAAAAAAATAAACAAACCATAAATTGTTAGCACTCACCCTTGACGAGTGCTAACAACGGGTGTATAACATAATCATCCGAAGGGGGAAAGACCTAAGGAAATAAAAATTAAAAGAAACGGCAGATAGCCGCACATATATCAGGAGGTAATAATTATGTTGATGCCTAGTTTGTTTGATGAATTTTTTGATGATTTTGAAAGACCTGTTTCAAGGAGACACCCGGTAAATCCTCTTCCGCAGATTATGAAGACGGATGTAAAGGAACTTGATAACGGTTACGTACTTGATATCGAGCTTCCCGGACTTAAGAAAGAAGATCTCCAGCTTGAATTAAAGGAAGGTTACTTAACAGTATCCGCTACCAGCAAGACAGAGACCAAGGATGACGAAAAGGGTCATTACTTAAGACGCGAGCGTTACGTAGGTACGAGCTCAAGAAGCTTCTACGTAGGCGAGGAAGTTACACAGGAAGATATCAAGGCTAAGTTTGAAGACGGTATCTTGAACATCTTCGTTCCCAAGAAAGAGGAGCAGCCTAAGGTTCCCGAATCAAAGTACATTGCAATCGAATAATAATGAGAGGCTCCCGGGCGAAGAACCCGGGAGTTTTTTTGCTATATATGAGATTGCTCCGCAATCCCCTATATAGCAAAAAAGGCACTACGTGCCACTGATGCGCACTCGCGCATAGGGTAAATGTCGCTAACGCGACCGCGCCAGACGTCGAGCATTCCGTAAACGGAACGCTTTTTTACTAAAAAACTCCTTGACTTCTTAATACTGCTGTGTTAGTATCTCTTTTGTGCAAAAACACAGATGTGCGTGTAGCTCAGCTGGATAGAGCGACTGGCTACGGACCAGTAGGTCGAGGGTTCGAATCCTTTCACGCACGTGATTAAAACTCCAAGCCTTGAAGGCTTGGAGTTTTTTGCTACTTTTATGCCGGGGTTGGCAAAGTTATTAAAGGTTATTAAAGTTTTAACATGGGTTGATGTTATGAAGCATGTGTGCTATATTTATTGCAAAGAAAGGACACTTGCGCTAACAAGTGCCCCCTGAGGAACCCCACTCCAAAGGTGGAGCTTCCAGAGCGGTTGATTACCTCTTAAAAAGAGGTGCCCGTCCTGTGTGCGAACAGGGCGGGCTTTTTTTACTATATAGGAAATTGCTCCGCAATCCCCTATATAGCAAAAAAGGCACTACGTGCCAATTATGCGCACTCGCGCGATAGGTATATGTCGCTGAAGCGACCGCGCTCGGCGCGTGAGAGTTTCGCAAGCGAAACTCTTTTTTAATTTATGCTTGTTTCTCTTGTCGAGAAAGGTAAGCAATGCTAATAGCAGGCTACAAACGGAGATTGGCAAGCCAATCATTCCGATGATAATCATAATGATTTCATAAGCTGTCATTTGCATCACCTCCCTTCTTAGGTATTCCGTTATAACGGTCATTAAGTTCGGGAGGCTACCACCCCCTGTCGTGGATTCCATATTTTATATATTAGCACAAATGTTCGATACAAACAAGGAGGTTTTTGTTTTATTTAAAAAAGCTTGTGAGTATGGACAAATTTAAATATTGAGGTAAAATATTAGGTAGTGCTAAGGCTATGAGGGGAATGCAATGGGGAAAAGCTTGACAGTA
>CAZCPW010000212.1:0-2842 GCA_964499925.1 uncultured Lachnospiraceae bacterium | reverse complement strand
CCGTCAAGAATCAATAAAACCGCAGGTTTGTTTGCCATATATTTTTCCTTCTTTCCACATTTCCTAAACCCGGATAATTATACAAAAATAAAAGTAACTGTTCAAGAGGTCTTAAACAGTTACTTTTTCACTATATAGGAAATTGCTTCGCAATCTCCTATATGTTTCTATTTCAGAATCATTGCCATACTTTCTTTATCCTGAGCATACTCTAAAGCATCCTCTTTCTTTACCTTGCCTGCAAAGTAAAGTTCCGTGATAGCCTTGTCCATGGTAATCATGCTATTTCCGCTTGTCTGCATCATACCGCGAAGCTGATGCGCCTTGCCCTCTCTTATCAGATTCCTGATAGCGGGATTTGCAACCATTACCTCGAAAGCAGCCACTCTTCCGCGTCCGTCCTTGGTAGGGAGGAGCTGCTGAGAAACAACAGCTTCCAAAACGTTTGCAAGCTGGATACGAATCTGCTGCTGCTGATGAGGCGGAAATACGTCAATCATTCTGTCTACGGTCGATGCGGCACCCAAGGTGTGAAGTGTCGAAAAAACAAGGTGACCTGTCTCTGCAGCGGTAATTGCAATACTGATGGTTTCAAAATCACGCATTTCGCCGACCAGAATTACATCCGGATCTTCACGAAGAGCCGACCTCAAAGCGTTTGCATAAGAACCCGAATCGATTCCTATTTCGCGCTGATTAACCATCGACTTCTGATGCTGATGAAGGTATTCAATAGGGTCTTCAAGTGTGATGACATGAGCTTCTCTTGTCTGATTGATGCGGTCAATCATTGCTGCCAGCGTGGTAGACTTTCCGGAACCGGTAGGCCCCGTTACCAGCACAAGACCTTTCTTTCTGTTCGTAAGTTCCATTACGATATTCGGAATCGAGAGCTCCTCGGGCGTGGGAATCGTGGTGCCGACGAGTCTGAATGCCATGGCAACCGAGCCTCTCTGTCTGTAAACGTTTACTCTGTAACGTCCGACATTCCTGATTGAAAAGGCCATATCATACTCCCCTCTTTCAAGGAAGTATTCTTTTTGCTTGGCATTCATGACCTGATCGACAAGGCTTTCGGTATCGGGCGGAAGGAGTTTATCAAAATCCATATTTACAAGCTTTCCGTTTACGCGCATTTTGGGCGGAATTCCAACCGTAAAGTGTACGTCGCTCGCTCCGGCTGTTTTCGCTGTCTTAAGTACTTCTTCAATATCTACCATAAATTGTCCTCCGGATTCAGACGCAAGCCATGCTCGCATGAGCTTGCACTTGAACCGCCAATCAAAGTTTTTAGGTCCACTTTCAAGCCTTTCCCCTTAAATCGTAAGTCCCAGTTTGTTTGCTGCTTTCTTTATGTCCATGCTTTCAAGCGTGAACTTGCAGTCGGGCGTTATATCGTTTGCAGGCGAAATATTCGACCTGATGTAAAAAGCATCCATACCGACGCCTTTTGCCCCGCCTATGTCGGACGCAGCATCGTTTCCTATCATAATCGACCTTTTAAAATCGATTCCGTAAACTTCCTTCAAACGCATAAAGAACGCCTTATCGGGTTTCTTTACGCCTTCATTTGAGGAAATCAAAATTCCGTCAAAATATTTCGAAATATCCAAATAGTTAAGCTCGTACTCGGTAAAGGCTCGCTGCGCATTTGAAAGAAGATATACTTTCTTTCCATTGTCCTTGAGTTTTTGAAGGAACTTCTTTACATAAGGATATGTACGAAGTTTCTTTGTCGTAATGACTCTGAACCACTGTGCCGTATGAAGTACGAGCTCGTCGGATGCCTCAACTCCTTTTTCTTTGTATAAAGCTTCAAAAACATCCTCTATGACGATTTCCGGAAAGCTCTCATGTGCATACTGCACGGAATCTGATGCCTGCTTTTTTAAAAGTGCCTCCCCCGTAAGCCAATGATACCTTTCTTTAAGCTCTTTTGCAGCGTAAAGTGCTCCCTGATATCCGTAGTATAAAGAAAGTTTCTTCCAAACCGCGGGGCTCTCCTCGTCCGTCCTGATATCTACCAGGGTTCCGTATAAATCGAATATAAAATTATCGTACATTAAAGCAAAGTTACCTTTCCGGGTATTGCCTCCGTAAACTTACCTGCAACGTTTAAAACAATCGGTATAACCGACGGATTGTAAACAAAGGAATTGTCCGCGGCGAAGTTAAGTCTCTTTGCGGCATCAAGATAATCGATAATCTCAATATTGGTAGCATACCACATATCGTCACGCCTGCCTATACGCTCCGAAAACCGCTCGATTATATCCCAGTTATTGTTGTCTTCAAATTCATAACTGTGTCCCCAGAGATAAAAAAGCTTCAGATACTGAGTTTTTTTGTGCTCTATGAAAGCATCCTCAAGGTCAAACAAATCATCATCCGTATGATGTGCGGTAGGATACCATTCAAGCGGATCCGTCGGAAGGTCGTAATTCTTTGACGACCTTGTAACCCTCCCGTATGCAATGCCGAGGGATTTGAAAAGTGTCTTTATTTCCTCGCTGTAGGAACCGTTCGGATATGCGTGACCCCTTACGGGCTTTCCGGTAATGCCTTCCAATATCAGCCTGTCCTTAACGATTTCCTCTGCAACCTCGGTCATAGGGCACCTGGCAATTGTCGGATGAGTAAGGGTATGCGTTGCTATCTCATGATTTTTGTAAAGTTCTTTAATCTCGTCGGCATGGAAACGGGGATGCTTTTCATGATCCATGCTTCCGTCCAAAAGTCCTCCGTTTATGTTGAAGGTACACTTAATCCCATTTGCGTCAAAAATGTCGATTAAGCGCTTATCCTCCCTCTTTCCGTCATCATAGCTTGCCGTAAAGCATTT
>CAZCPW010000211.1:0-2842 GCA_964499925.1 uncultured Lachnospiraceae bacterium | reverse complement strand
ACTAAAACAGGCTTGTCTTCGTCAACTTCAACCGCAGTCTTTAAATAGTGACGCATGTCTTTTTCTTTGGACACAATCTGCATCGCACGACCGCCGAGTACGAAGCTGGGACGTACTAAAACGGGATAGCCGATTTCCTCTGCAGCCTTTACGCCGTCTTCGATATTCGTAACGGCAACGCCCTTGGGCTGGGGAATGTTAAGGCTCAACAATACCTTTTCAAATGCATCCCTGTTCTCCGCTCTCTCTATAGCCTCGCAGTCTGTACCGATTATCTTGACGCCGTACTCAAGCAAAGGCTCAGCCAGGTTGATTGCAGTCTGGCCGCCCAAAATCGCAATTACGCCTTCGGGCTTTTCAAGCTCTACGATATTGACAACGTCCTCTACGCACAAAGGCTCAAAATAAAGCTTATCTGAGGTCGTATAGTCCGTTGAAACTGTTTCCGGGTTGTTGTTTATGATGATTGCTTCGTAGCCCAGTTCCTTGATCGTCTTTACGGCATGCACCGTCGAATAGTCAAATTCGACACCCTGGCCGATACGAATGGGACCGGAACCCAGCACGATAATCTTCTTCCTGTCGGAGATAATCGACTCATTTTCATCGGCATAGGTCGAATAGAAATACGGAACGTACGACTTGAACTCCGATGCGCAGGTATCAATCATCTTGTAAATCGGCAAAATACCGTTTTTCTTTCTAATATCAAAAATTTCGTGTGCATCCCTGTTCCAAAGGAGAGCGACTTCCTTGTCTGAAAAGCCCATCTTCTTTGCTTTTCTTAGGACATCAAGGTCACCGACGTTTTCTTTAAGCGCCTTTTCCATGTTAACAATATTACGGAACTTACGGATAAAGAACACGTCTATCGTGGAAAGTGCGGCAATCTCGTCTTCCGAAACGCCTCTTCTTAAAAGCTCGGCAATGGCATAAATCCTGTCGTCCGTACCGATTCTGATGTACTGCTTTAATTCTTCCGTTTCCGCATTGTCAAATTTATTGTGATGCAGATGGAATACGCCGATTTCAAGGCTTCTGATTGCCTTGAGGAGGCTTTCCTCTAAGGTACGGCCTACGCTCATGACTTCGCCCGTTGCCTTCATCTGGGTTCCCAGCGAATTGTTGGCATCATTGAACTTATCAAAAGGGAACCTCGGCATCTTCGAAACGACATAGTCAAGCGAAGGCTCAAAGGAAGCCGGAGTGTTTGCAAGCATGATTTCTTCAAGTCTCATGCCGACTGAAATCTTTGCGGAAACCCTTGCTATCGGGTAGCCGCTTGCCTTCGATGCCAGAGCCGAAGAACGCGAAACTCTCGGGTTAACCTCGATAAGGTAGTACTGAAATGACTTGGGATCCAGTGCGAACTGCACGTTGCAGCCGCCTTCGATTTCCAAGGCCCTTATAATCTTAAGCGCCGAATTTCTGAGCATATGGTACTCTTTGTTGGTAAGTGTCTGCGAAGGACAAACAACAATCGAGTCGCCCGTGTGAATTCCGACGGGATCGATATTTTCCATGTTACAGATAGTAATGGCCGTGTCATTGGCATCGCGCATTACTTCGTACTCTATTTCTTTATAACCCTTTACGCTCTTTTCAACCAAGACTTGGTGAACCGGTGATAAAGAAAGAGCATTCTTCATTACTTCTTTAAACTCTTCCTCATTTTCAACGAAACCGCCGCCGGTGCCTCCGAGCGTAAATGCCGGACGAAGCACCAAAGGATAGCCTATGTCGTTTGCCGCCTTAAGTCCCTCTTCCATGCTCTCCGCAATCTCCGAAGGAAGGATAGGCTCTCCGATTGACATGCAAAGCTCTTTAAACAGTTCTCTGTCCTCGGCCTTTTCGATACTGTCTATCTTTGTGCCCAGAAGCTCTACTCCGCACTCTTTCAAAACACCTTTTCTTGCAAGCTGCATGGCAAGATTGAGTCCCGTCTGTCCTCCGATTCCGGGAAGAATTGCGTCGGGACGCTCCATGCGGATTATCTTTGCCATAAATTCAAGGTTAAGAGGCTCCATGTATATCTTGTCCGCAATTACCTGATCGGTCATGATTGTAGCGGGGTTTGAATTGCAAAGTACGACCTCATAGCCTTCTTCTCTTAAGGCAAGGCAGGCCTGTGTTCCCGCATAGTCAAACTCGGCAGCCTGGCCGATTACTATGGGACCCGAACCAATTACAAGGATTTTATTTATGTCCGTACGCTTAGGCATTTTCTTTTTCCTCCTTTGATTCGTTGATATTCTTTAAAAATTCATCAAACAGATAGTTTGAGTCTTCCGGACCCGGTGCGCTCTCGGGATGGTACTGAACCGAGAAGACACGATCCTTTTTGCACTCAACACCCTCAATGGTATTGTCGAGTAAGTTTACATGTGTAACCGTAAGTCCGGTACCCTCAAGGGTATCCTCCAAAACCGCATAGGAATGGTTCTGAGAGGTAATCTCAAGCTTTCCGGTCTTAAGGTTTTTAACCGGGTGGTTTCCGCCTCTGTGTCCGAACTTAAGCTTGTAAGTCTTTGCTCCGTATGCAAGCGAAATAATCTGATGTCCCAAGCAGATTCCGAAAATCGGAACCTTACCGATCAGTTCTTTAATGGTCTTAATGGTATCAACACAGTCCTCCGGATCTCCGGGGCCGTTGGAAATAAACACTCCGTCGGGATTAAGCTTTAAAATCTCCGAATCGGAGATGTCAAATGGTACAACCGTTACCTCGCATCCGTGCCTTGTAAGCTCGCGCACGATATTAAGCTTCATGCCGCAGTCAATTGCCACAACCTTGGCTTTCCGTTCACCCTTAGCTTCCATGGTATAGGCTTCTTTAACCGTG
>CAZCPW010000210.1:0-2854 GCA_964499925.1 uncultured Lachnospiraceae bacterium | reverse complement strand
GACGAGTATTCTCATAGCATACGCAAACACCTTCGGCGTTACCATAGTGGGAACATTTCTTGCAGTACTGCTTGCCACCATGACGGGCTACGTACTTTCGAGAAAGGATTTCCCCTGGAGAAACGGATTTTCTTTTTTCTTTTTCTTTACGACGCTTTTCGGCGGCGGGCTAGTTCCGTGGTACATGCTTTGCGTGCGCTACTTAAATTTCAAAAACTCATACCTTGGCCTTATCTTACCCTTAATGTTCTCGGTTTGGAACATGATAATCGCCAAGACCTTTATGAACGGCATACCGGATGCCATTACGGAGTCCGCAAAAATCGACGGGGCCAACGATGTTGTTATCTTCAATAAACTCATCCTCCCTTTGAGTAAACCCCTTATTGCAACACTCGGCCTTTTCTCGGCACTTGCGTACTGGAACGACTGGTATAACTGCATGCTGTTCATAACGGATGAGAATAAATTCAATCTTCAGTATTACTTACAGAGAATGCTGGGAAGTGCGGAAGCCTTAAGGCTTGTCGCCGAGAAATCCGGCATTGCGCTGCCAAGCGTGCCTCTTGAAGGCATGAAGATGGCGATGACCGTAATCGCAACGGGCCCCATCGTGCTTCTTTATCCCTTCGTGCAAAGGTACTTTGTAAAAGGACTCACTATCGGCGCCGTAAAGGGCTGAATGAGCATAAATGTTTATGGAAAGCAAAGAAGGAGGATTACAATGAAAAAGAAAATGCTTTCAATTGTCATGGCTCTTACCATGACGGCAAGCCTGTTTGCAGGCTGCGGAGACACTGCTGCATCCACAAGTGAAGCAACGTCTGCGGAAACAAAAACCGAGACTTCTGCGGAGGCAACTTCGGAAGCCGTTGATTTGTCGGCTTTACCTGAGGCAATTACGGCAGGAGTTACGGTTGCCGGAGATCCCGCATACTATGCAAATACGGATTTAACCGATGCATATACGGTAAATATGTATCTCATCGGCGACACCCCCAATGACTGGGATGACGTTCTTGCACTTATCAATGATTATTTAAAGCCTTACAACACGGAACTTGCAGTTACCTTTATGAGCTGGTCGGATTATCAGACCATGTATTCACTGACACTTGCAGGCGGCGCTGATGTCGATATCATCTTTACCGCTCCCTGGTGCTACATGTACACTGAAGCCGCAAAGGGTTCTTTCTACACTCTTGACTCGGACTTTGTAGCAAAGTATATGCCTCTTACCAACAGGTATCAGGCAAGCGAATCCTGGGATGAGACAACGGTTGCCGGAAAGACAATCGCCGTATCTGCGAACACCATGGATACAAACGGAAAGATTGTTGCAATCAGACAGGATATTGCGGACAAATACGGAATCTCCGAGCTTGCGAGCTGGGATGATTACAAGAACTTCATGCTTACGGTTGCGGAAAATGAAACACCTTCAACAGGTATATACGCAATGGCTGCAGCAGGCGAAAATAAGGAACTTTGGGACGTATATCGTCAGCAGTATGACACCTTCTATGCACTTGAAAGTGACTGGATTAAGCTCATCTATCAGTATGACGGTGATGCACCGACATCCGATGAAATCGGACTTGCATTCGAAACGGATTATTTCAAGGAATTCTGCTATGATATGAAGGAACTTGCAGATGCAGGCGCATGGAGCAGAGGCGCTCTTACAAACACCATTACCGATGATGATGCCTTCGGTGCACTTCAGAGTGCTTCAATCGCATGGAACACTTCCGTATTCACTTATGTCGAGCAGGCAGAGGCAACAGACGGAGTTGAGTGTCAGGCTTACTTCCTCACACCCGATCACCTTGTATCCGCAGAAGCTTATTCAAACAACGATATGGCAATCGCAGCAGGTTCAAAGAACCCCGAAAGAGCAGCCATGGTACTCGACCTTCTCAAGTGCGATACCTATTTGAATCACTTAATCTTACTCGGTATCGAAGATGTTCATTACACAATCGATGATGAAGGACATTACACGGAGACCGAAAAAGCAGCAGATTACGCAGCAATGTCAATCTCAGCATCCTGGGCAGTAAAGAACGGTGATGTTTCCGAAGCCGGCGCAGATCCGAGAGAAGAAGCAATCATTGCGGCAGAAGCACCTTGCAAGACAGCTTGCCCTACAGTAGCCTTCGTATTTGATGATTCAAGCATTACAAACGAAGTTGCGGCAGTTGATTCAGTCCTTACAGAGTATGTTCCCATGCTTACATTGGGTCTTGTATCGGATGTAGACGCTACCATTCAGGAAATGCTTGATAAGAGCTATGCATCGGGACTTCAGACCATACTTGACGAGTACAGATCTCAGTATGATGCTTGGCTTGCTACAAGATAGGAATTAAAATTTACGTAGTGATGTGAAAGAGTTCGGCCTTCACAGGGAACTGTTCGTTTTTAGGTGCGCCGACCATTCCACCGAGCCTCCAAAGCTAAATCGTGTTCGGCAGAGGCCTCCACGATTTTGAGTCTCGGCTCCATGGCGCACAAATAAAAACTCACATGTTCCCTGTGAAGACCTTATGTATCGACAAAAATAAGAGCATGGGTTTGACATGAAAACTTGCATGTTTCCTGTGAATCCTTACATATCGAAAATCGTTTTCATAATTTTAAGGTCTCATTTAAATGGCGCACAAATAAAAACTCACATGTTCCCTGTGAAGACCTTATATTTAAAACAAATCCATATATTACACAAACAAGGAATTGGCTATGAGAGAGAAGATTTTATTCAATAATGACTGGTATTTTTATCATGGCGAAAAAGAAATTGCCATGGGGAATAAGGACATGACAGGATTTGCGGGGGTTACGCTTCCGCATG
>CAZCPW010000209.1:0-2864 GCA_964499925.1 uncultured Lachnospiraceae bacterium | reverse complement strand
ATGATTTTATGTATAGTAAATGCCGGGTTCTCGGATCTTGTAATGGATGCGGCAAAGGCTGAGGGTGCAAGAGGCGGCACGGTAATTCATGCAAGAGGCACGGCAAATAAAGATGCCGAAGCTTTCTTCCACATTACGATTCAGCCCGAGAAGGATGTCGTGATGCTGATTGTCCCGAAGACCATCAAGGACAAGGTGCTTCATGCTATTTACAAGCATGCCGGCCTTGAATCGGATGGACAGGGAATTGCTTTTTCAATGCCGGTTTCGGAAACTGCGGGAATTGAAAAAGAAGAGTAGAAGTTGTTTTACTGGCACCGAGCATAGACGTTTGGTCAGCAATAACTGCGTATTAAAAGGGAGCTTTGACGGCTCCCTTTCAATATTTATACGTTAATCTGACTGTAACGCCCAAAGCCTATAATGCAGATACTTGGTTATCGTGAAGTGCTTTGTGTTGGGAGTTGATTATGACTTCTGTTTTGCTTGTGGCCGGATATGCAATCGTGTGCTCGATTGCCATAGTTTTTGGGATTCTGTCTTTTAATAAGAAAAATGCCTTGGGAAAATCCTTAGGCTTTGGTTTCTTTGGCTGTCTTTTAATCACTGTTTTTTACATGATAAATCTTCTTTCAAATGATACCGTCGTTATGACGGCAGCTTGCGCAGGCGAACATGCCATAAACGCCTGGACACTTGCTTCTTTGGCAAATGCCGCCTTCATAATTGAGGGAAAAAAGGTAAGACCCGCGGTTTCTGCGCTTACCTTTGGCATCATCATTGTTGATTCCGTCGTTATTTTATCTAACCCTTTCAATGAATATGCATATTCTTATGTCCCGATGGAAGACGGTCCGTACGTCTTTACCTACTCGGAGCCAAAGCTATTGTTCTATATACATTGTCTGATTTGCATTCTGTTAGTCTGTCTCATGATTGCCGGCATGGTCAAAAAAACAATCGCAAGCCCCCGTCTTTATAAACCGAGATATATAATGATTGCGTTTTCGGTATTCTCGGTTGTATTCTTTTATTTCGTCTTCGTGGGGAAGGGATTCCATGTAGATTTTTCCAGATTTGCATATTGCCTTGTCATAGTAGTGTTTTATTATGCGGCTTTTCTTTATCAGCCTAAGGGCCTGACCAGGAGACTTCAACTCTTTACAAATGACAATCTTACCAATGCGGTAGTGTTCTTTGATTATTACGGTAATCCCATTCGTACGAATGATGCCGCAAGGATTATGTTCGGCGAGGAAGCATTGTCTTCTAAGGACGCCTTTGTGGAAAGCCTTGATTTTGAAATCTATGAAGGTTATTCGACACAGAAAATCGGCGACAAAATATATGAGGTGCTTTATAAGCCGTTTTATGACAATTTCAGTGACTATATTGCCTGCGTTTATATGTTTGACGATGTTACGGAGTCAAGAAAGCAGATAGAAAAGGTTCATAAGGCTTCGGTAAAGGATTCGCTTACGGGGATAAACAACAGAACCGGATTTATCGAAGACGCAAGGACATTTATCGCCGGACGTGCAGATTGGGATTCGGGCTTTGCAATGATGGTTACCGGAATCAACAATTTCAAGGGCATAAACGGACTCTACGGAACGCGTGCCGGTGATACGGTATTAAAACATATCGCAAATGTTTTTTGCGGGTATTCTTTGAACTATCCCATGGTATACGGAAGGACCGGTGACGGAAAGTTTTCGTGTATTATTCCGGTTGAATATGTAAATACCATAGTCGGGGAACTGAGCCACATAAAGGTTAAGATGGATGAAAGCATTGAGGTGCCCGTAGACTTAAGCCACGGCTATATAGTCATGAGTGATGCTTCAAAACCCGTGGAATATTACTATGAACTTTCACTTCTTGCTCTTGCAAAGTGCAAGACAGGGGCTACACACGATGTTTTGGAATATTCTCAGAGCATGGCCGATGAGCAGAACAGGAAACAGCTGCTTCTTTCCGAGATGAACGATGCAATTGAAAGAGAAGAGTTCTTTATCGAATTGCAGCCGCAGATTGACCTTGACTCGAATAAGGTAACCGGAGCGGAGGCTCTTGTGCGCTGGAATCATCCGATTTTGGGACGCATACCTCCCAATGATTTCATCCCGCTTTTTGAAAGCAACGGTTTTATCACAAAGCTTGATACGCATGTTTGGGATATGGCTGCCGGTACGCTTCGCCATCTTACGGATGAAGGCATTTATTTCGGCTCCGTATCGGTAAATGTATCGCAGCGGGATATTATGTCGATTGATGTTGCGGATACACTTGAGAAAATCGTAAGCAAGTACGAAATCGCTCCTTCCAGATTCCATGTCGAGATTACCGAGAGCGACTGCGTAGACAATAAAGAAGCCTTGATACTTACGCTTGAAAGCTTAAGAGAGAAAGGGTTCTTGGTTGAAATAGATGATTTTGGAAGCGGATATTCATCCTTGAATGCACTTGTTCATATTCCGTTTGACGTCATCAAACTCGATATGGGCTTTATGATGCAGGCAGCCGACCTTGAAAAGGACAAGGTAATAATGTCCTCTGTTACGGAAATGATTCACAAGCTTAACGCCAAGGCCATCGTCGAAGGCGTCGAAACCAAGGAAAATCTCGCCAAAGCCAATTACTTTAATTCCGATATGGTCCAGGGGTACTATTATTCAAAACCCCTGCCGTTAAGCGGGTTCGTGGATTATGTGAAGAAGTTTAATTAGGCGAGGCCTAATATAGAGCGTACAACAGACCAAAAAATTCTTGCGCATTATTACGAGCGTACAATAGACCAAACATTTTCAGACGTGCTAACCATTCCGGCGAGCCCATTAAAGCAAAAATCGTGTTCGGGTACG
>CAZCPW010000208.1:0-2871 GCA_964499925.1 uncultured Lachnospiraceae bacterium | reverse complement strand
AGCCTGCCACAAGTGAAATTACTATCCATGCAATCTGCAAAAGGCTTCGACGCATATAGGAAAGCTTCAAGTGATTCTTCGCTCTTGAATCGTCTTCCTCTGAAGCAACTTTTTGAACAGTGAGCCCCATCAAAAAGAAATTAAGTACGGCAACGATTGTTCCTCCGATCCCTCCGACAAAAACCGTTGCATCAAACGGAACTTTTTCGGTAACCGCCTTGTTTAATATGAATATGACTATCCACATAATAACGGTTCCTATTCCCGTATAAAGAGCTACATGACCTGTTTCTTTCTTGACTGCTGCCTGAACCTTACTCATGTCCTGTCCTATATATGTCTGTTAAATGACACCCTTGTTTTTTTATTTTCTTTTTGCTCTTTGGAAACAACGGATTTATAAAATTTATAAGCCGTCGTAACAGAGCTTCCGATTCCGAGTATGAAGCCCGGAATATAGACCCACATACCGATGTTGAAGCGCACGGTCAGAAAATAACAGATTCCAACCGTAATAAGCATCGGCATAATAATAGAAAGGCCAAGCTGACCGAGAAGAGCAACATTCTTAACTATCATATTAAGCTCTTCTCTCTTCATCTTTGAATTACCTCGTAGGTTACTATAGCAATTAACCGTAAAAATGCCGTCTATCTTCACACTTCTTGTGATTTCTATTCACGGAATTATACTCATTTTAACAATTATTGTGTGCCGGTTCAACACCTATGTTGTTAATAGGATATGATACTCTTTGAAAATTAACCGATTGTATTTTTTGCTGTTTCAAAGAACCGCACTTTCGCTATAGGAGCGTTGAAATCATCTCATCCACCATAAGGCTTGTGTTGTTAAGAAGCTCTGTTTCGTCCTTTTTTATTTCTCCGTACGGATAATACGTATACGTGAAAACAGGGTCTCCTTTTGTCGTAAGTTTGAGGTTCTTAATATACTTTGAAAGCAAGCCTCCGATTCGAGCGGTATTGATGGGTGCATCCTTTTTGAAGATGAACCTGATTTCTCCGTTCTTACCTTTGATTTCGGTAATTCCGAGTCTGTGTGCGCGCGCCTTAAGTTCGGCGATAACGAGCAGATTCTCGCAGGCTGCCGGGATGCTTCCGAAACGGTCTTTTAACTCCGCACGCATTTCTTCCTGCTCATCATGCGTCTCTATCGTTGCGATTCTCTTGTAGGTATCAAGCTTTTGAACTTCATTTAAGATGTATTCGCTTGGAATAAAGGCATCCACATCAAGGTCAACCGTTGTCAGGAAATCTTCCGAAACCTCTTCGCCTTTCTTTTTAAGAACCGCGGCGTTTAAAAGCTTACAATAAAGCTCGTAGCCGACTGCCGCCATATGTCCGTGCTGACTCATTCCGAGAATGTTTCCGGCACCTCTTATTTCAAGATCACGCATTGCAATCTTGTATCCGCTTCCCAAGTCCGTAAAATCCCTTATCGTCTGAAGTCTCTTTTCGGCAACCTCTTCAAGCACCTTGTCGCGCTTGTACATCAGGAAGGCATAGGCATTTCTGTTCGAACGTCCGACACGGCCTCTCAGCTGATAAAGCTGTGACAGGCCGAGTTTGTCCGAATCATGAATAATAATCGTATTTACATTCGGAATATCGATTCCCGTCTCGATGATGGTCGTCGAAACCAGTACATCAATGTCTCCCTTTATGAAGTCGTACATAATTCTTTCAAGTTCGGATTCCTTCATCTGCCCGTGTGCGAAAGCCACATTTGCTTCCGGAAGCATAGCCTGAAGCTTTCCCGCAATTTCGGCTATATTGCTCACACGATTGTAGACGTAGTAAACCTGTCCACCCCTTGAAAGTTCACGCGTAATCGCCTCGCGCACCATCTCATCATTGTATTCCATTACATAGGTCTGAATCGGGAGCCTGTCGTTTGGTGCCTCTTCCAAAAGGCTCATGTCTCTGATGCCCACAAGGCTCATATGCAGGGTTCTCGGTATAGGGGTGGCAGTAAGTGTCAGTACGTCGACATTTTCTTTTATCTGCTTGATTTTTTCTTTGTGCGTAACTCCGAAGCGCTGCTCCTCGTCTATTACAAGAAGTCCCAAATCCTTGTACTCGATATCCTTTGAAAGCAGTCTGTGCGTGCCTATCAGAATATCCACAAGACCGTTCTTTACGTCCTTTATGGTTTCCGCCTGCTTCTTTGCCGGTACAAACCGACTGAGCAGTTCAACGCGCACCGGAAAATCTTTCATGCGTTCCGTGAAAGTATTGTAATGCTGCTCCGCCAAAATCGTGGTCGGCACCAGGAAAACCACCTGTTTCCCGTCCTGTACGGCTTTAAAGGCGGCACGAATCGCAATTTCCGTCTTTCCGAAACCGACGTCGCCGCAAATAAGTCTGTCCATTGTCTTGGAGCTTTCCATATCGGCCTTGGTATCCTCTATGGCCTTCAGCTGGTCGTCCGTTTCCTCGTAGGGGAAGAGTTCCTCGAATTCTCTCTGCCAGAGCGTATCCTTGCTGAAGGTATAGCCCGTGCTTTCCTGCCTGTCGGCATAGAGTTTCACAAGTTCTTCCGCAATCTCGTTTACCGCAGTCTTGACTCCGGACGTGGTCTTAGTCCACTCTTTTGTGCCGAGTTTGTTTATCTTGGGCTTTTTGGCATCACTCGACGCATATTTCATAATCGCATTGAGTGATGTCGCCGGTACATAAAGAACGCCGCCGTCCCTGTATTCTACCTTTATATAATCCTTTACTACCCTGTCGACCTCTACCTTTTCGATGCCCTTATACACGCCGATTCCGAAGCTTTCGTGCACCACGTAGTCTCCGATTGAAAGGTCGTTAAAGTCGGTAATGCCGGTTCCTTTTGACTCATATTTTT
>CAZCPW010000207.1:0-2881 GCA_964499925.1 uncultured Lachnospiraceae bacterium | reverse complement strand
TCGTCAAAGCCCTGCAAATCAATTGCCGCGCAGGGGTGCCATTCATTCCTGCCCGCGTTATTGTCAAGGTATCTTCCGAGTATATGCATATCCTTAAACAGGCAGTTTTCGAATATCGGAGGTTCGCTTGCACCTATGCCGTCGTCATTGTAGCCGACGGAATGAAGCTGAACATGTGAGGTCACAACATTTCTGACTTCGAGATTTCTCACGTATCCGCCGCGCTTTTTCGTACCCTTAATCTCTATTCCGGACCAGGTGGGCCCCATTTCGCAGTCCCAGATCTTAACTGTATCTATTCCGCCGGACATTTCGCTTCCCATGCAGAGTCCGTGTCCGAACTCGGTGACACAGTCAAAGATTCTGATATTCTTTGTAGGTCTGTTTATTACATTTCCCTCGGGATTCTTTCCGGACTTTATGGCAACGGAATCATCCTCGGTAAAGAAACGGCAGTTAAAAATCGTTGAATTCACCGATGAATCGGGATCCCATCCGTCACCGTTCCAAATGCCTTGCGATTCAAAAGTGCACTCATCCGTCACCACGCCGTCTGAGTATATAAAGTGCACGTTCCAGGAAGGCGATTTACCTAAGGTAAGCCCGTGAATCCAGATGTTCTTACAGTTACTCATATTTATGAGTCTGCCTCTTGCTCTGTGTGTCACGGTTTCAGGCTTTTCGTATTCCTTAATGCGGTCCCCGAGTGAGGCTATGAAGTCCTTTAGTCTCACTTCCTCGCTCCTTGCAATATTCTTTGCTAAATCCGCTCCGCCTCCGTAAATGGCACCTTCGCCCCTTATCACAACGTTTCCGCAGTTCGGGCCCTCAGTATGGTCAAGCTCCCCCAAGTTAAGCAAGCTTTGGTAACAATCCATTTCGATTCCCTCGAAACGACTCTTAATCTTCGGGCTGTAATCTTTAACTTCGGTTGTTCCCTGCAAGACCGCATCCTTTTCTACGTAAAGTTCCATATCGGAATGAAGTCTAAGTGCGCCGGTTAAAAAAATCCCCTTTGGAACATAAACCTGTTCGCCCTTACCGCAGGCATCGATTGCCGTCTGAATAGCCTTTGTATTTAACGCAATTCCGTCACCGACTGCACCGAAATCTGTTATGTCAAGGCGTTTGCAAGTGGATTTTGTGACACACTTAAGCTTTGTATTTCCGTCAAGCGAATCAACGTAAGAAAGCTCATATTCCGTTTCGGGCTTTAACCCCGTAAACTTACAATGCGTCTTATCCGTTACCTTTGTCTCGCCGTTAAGGCTCACTGTAAACTCCGGTCTCTTCCCTTCGTAAAAAGGCAAATCCCAGTATGCGATTATTTCGGTATCGGTTGAAAGATAGGTAAGATTTTCCATGTCTCGGCTCCTCTTTTTCCTTGATATTACCACTGTGAGGAAAAAGAAACTATTTCGTGACCCCCTTTTCTTAGCAGAAACAACCTTTTATAAGCTCTTCTTTTTCCGTTCTTTTAAGCTGCTTTATGCGATATTCCTCACTCATGGCCTCGGACTTTGTCTCAAACTCCTTAAAATACACAAGTTCAACCGGAAGTCTCGACCTGGTGTACTTGGCACCCTTCCCCGAATTGTGAACCTTTATGCGCTTTTCGACATCGTCCGTGTAGCCCGTGTAAAGAGTATCGTCGCTGCACCTTACCATATACGTGTAATACATTTATGCCTCTGTGATATATCCGATCAGGCTCTCCTTCAATGCTTTTGTCGTCAGGTCTTCCGGACTTAAGTCAAACCCGCAGACAAGTACCCTGCTGCCTTTAATCTTCGTTTCAAACAAAGGCGACTTCGGAATATTGTCGACAAAATTCGGAACCATTTCCATTATTATATCGTCATCCTTTCTCTTTGTAATGTCAAAAGAAACCGAATTTTCCAGAAGCTCTTTCCACTGGTAATCGATATATTTGCCTGTAGGAAAGCTTTCAAGCGCTTTATGATTTTCATCAATCCAAGCCCCGCAAGGGTCGTTACTCGGAAAATGAACGGGAGACCAGAATACCGGAATAAAACTGTTTTTGTAGGTTGTTTCATTAAATGCGCTTCTCAAAGCAATCACATTTCTTCCTGCTTCGACCGCTTTGCTAAGTTCCTCGGCACTCCTTACAATAACGCTTTCATCAAGCTCACTCTCTTCATTCTTAAACACGAAGATTCTGTAGGTATTCGTATATTCCGCTACGGAAAGTTCAATTTCGATGAGCGAGTTTTCTTTTATAAAGCTTAATGGAATCTTAACCTCACCTTCGCCTTCGTGCGAGGTCTCGAAAATCGTCTCGCCCTTGCACTTCATTGAAAGCTTAAACAGGGGATTCGTAATTTTATTCTTCCCGTGATCGTATAAAGAAAGTCTTGCTTTCAAAACTTCTGTATTCTTAAATATCCTCTTTGCTATAAAGAGCGGAACCACTTCCGAGCAGAATTTTCTCCATTCGGAGCCTGAGATAATGCCCTTATCCCTATGGAAGATATCAAGCATACCGACCGTTGCCGTGCTCTGCCCGGTGTAATCGGCAAGAGCAAGCAATTGGAAACCGCCCATTCCCTTTGTGCGAAGCACTGCCTCGATGTCTTCCTTGTAAAGCTTTGCCGCCAAATCACCCGAAGCCTTTATGTAATCGGAAAGCTTATTGTAAACACCTTTCTTTTTCATTTCCTTTCGAATGATGTCAAAGTTTACCGCCATCATATTGCCGGTATACTCGTCGGTCAAATCGACATTCGGATAGACACAGTACTGCCCGACTTCGAAGGATGTAAAGGGTGTCGGCACAATTTTACGCATTTCATCGTAATTTACATCCGTAGCCTTTGCAGCCTCGTCATGCAAAAACTGTAAGCGCGCACTCTTATGGAAT
>CAZCPW010000206.1:0-2903 GCA_964499925.1 uncultured Lachnospiraceae bacterium | reverse complement strand
TGCAGAGGCAGTTGGAGCCGTGACCGGAGCAATTATTATAAAGCAAACATGGAGGAGATAATAATGAGAAAAATCGGTAAGACCGGTGCAATTGTATTGTGCCTTGCTCTTTTCTCAGCTTTTGCGTTAGGAAGCGGAAGCTCAGGATCGAGTACATCAACATCGGAAAGTACCAAGGAGGAAACCTCAGCAGTAACAAGTCAGACGGAAACATCGTCGGAGACCACAGAATCTGTTACAGCAACAGATACAAGCAGTGAAGATACCAAAACGGAATTTTATGTAGGCGAAACATTTGAAGACAAAGGTTTAAGCATAACCTACGTGAGCAGCGGAGATTACGAAAGCGATAACGAGTTTATTACCCCTGCAGACGGAAACAAATTCATTAGGTTGTATTTTCATGTAGATAACCAGTCTTCATCAGATCAATCAATATCAACCTATAGCTTTCATTGCTATGCGGATGGTTATGAGTGTTCCGCAACATATATGGAAGATGATATTTCGGCTTCCCTTTCTACAGGAAGAAGTACGGACGGAGCTGTGTATTTTGAGGTACCGGTAGATGCGGCTGAAGTTGAAGTAGAATATGAGTACAACCTCTTTTCGGATAAAAAGATTAAGTTTATCTATGAAGGAGATAAAGACAGTGGCCTTACGTTTGAAAAGAACACCACTGAAAGTGCAGATGCTCTACATGTTGGAGATACTTTAGAAACAAAGAATTTAAAAATTTCCTATTTAAATGCCGCAGAGTATGTAAGCGATAATATGTTTATACAGCCGGCGGACGGAATGAAATACATATACATTGAACTTGAGTTTGAAAATCTGTCATCAACAGATCAGTCGATTTCTTATTTTTCATTTGAATGTTATGCCGATGGCGCAAGTTGCTCCGGCTATTACGGAATGGATGATTTATTATCTGCAACTCTTTCAAGCGGAAGAAAAGCCAAGGGTACAGTTGCGTTTGAAGTGCCTGCAGATGCATCAGTTATAGAAATAGAGTTTGAAGACAATATTTGGACTGATAACAAAATAATTTTCTCATATAATTAGGGTTGAAAGGAAAATTAAGGCATATGAAAACTTGGAAACTTGTAGCAGGAATTCTTTCGATGGTAATCTTTATTATGGTTGAGTTTCAGTCCTGTGCAGCAGGAATTGTGAACAGCCTTGGAGAAACCGGCGAAGTATCCGGGTCTATCGGTTTTTTATGCGGTATACTGATTCTGACCGGAGGAATTATTTCTGTTGTAACACGAAACTCAACAAAGAAGGGCGGAAATGTTGCCCTCATTGTTATTTTTGGACTTGCAGCTCTTATGGGATTTGCGGGGCATGGAAATTATAGCGACCTTGTCATATGGTCAGTTTGGGCGTTGATTAATGCTATTTTGGCTTTGATTGCAATCTTTCTTTCGAAGAAAGCTATATCGTCTAATGAAGGTGATGGAGTTCAGTAACTTTTAACTTATAAATTTACAATCCGGTTGAAGTTCTTAGGCAACTGTGCTATCGTAAGGATAAAGAAAGACACTTGCACAAACAAGTGCCTTTCATTGAGTCCAACTCCAAAGGTGGAGCTTCCCAAATGATAGACTACCTCTTAAGCAGAGGTACCCGTCCTGGTGCTGACAGGGCGGGTATTTTTATTTTCGTAATGTATATTAAGACGCAGTCTTTGACTGCGTCTTTTATTATTGCGAGGGAACTAAAGACCTTTTGTTTTACTTGGCGTTTTGTTATATACTTTCTTTATCGATAATTTTAAGGAGCAGGTCTTATGGCAAGTTCATACAGCTGCGATACATGCAGAAATTATGTATATGATGAAGATTACGAAGCTTATGTGTGCGACGTGAACATGGATGAGGACGACTACGGACGCCTTATGACAAGCGCAAAATTCGAGTGTCCCTATTATGACGGCGATGATGAATACAAGGTCGTAAGGCATCAGCTTTAAGGATTGAATATGGAAAAAGAAAATAAAAATGTAGTTTCTTGTCCGGTTCTTTCCAAATGCGGAGCATGCAAGTATTTGGAAATGGAATACGGAAAACAGTTAAAGAAAAAAGAAAAATATGTGCAGGAGATTTTGAAACCCTTCTGCAAAGTCAACGGGATAACCGGGATGGAAAAGCCTTTTTACTATAGAAATAAGGTAACAAGGGCTTTCGGAATGAGCAGGAATAAAGTTCCGGTTTTCGGCATTTACGAAGAAAAATCGCATAAGATTGTGCAAGTTGATAAATGCTTCATTGAGGACGAAAAAGCGGGAGAGATAATAAAAACAATATTTTCTCTGCTGCGTTCTTTTAAGATAAGGGTTTACGATGAGGACACCGGGTATGGCTTGCTTCGATATGTAATGGTCAGAAAGGCCTTTGCCACAGGCGAGTATATGGTTGTTTTGGTCACTGCATCACCGGTATTTCCGTCGAAACAGAATTTTTGTAAGGCACTGAGACAAAAGCACCCCGAAATTACTACCATTGTCCAAAATATTAACTTTAGGACAGATTCGCTTGTCTTGTCGGATAAAGAAAATGTCCTGTACGGTAAGGGATTCATAGAGGACAGGCTCTGCGGTAAGCTTTTCAAACTTTCATCGCGTTCTTTTTACCAGGTTAACCCTGTACAGACGGAAATCCTGTACAAAAAAGCGATTGATTATGCCGGCCTGACAGGCAAAGAAATCGTACTGGATGCTTATTCCGGGATAGGAACAATCGGAATAATAGCCGCTGACAGAGCGGGGAAGGTTATAAGCGTCGAAGTGAACAGGGATGCCGTAAGGGATGCCGTTACCAATGCCAAAAAGAACAATTTAAAGAACATAACCTTCTATGCGGAAGACGCCGGATCCTTTATGGAAAAGCTTTCCGAGGATA
>CAZCPW010000205.1:0-2963 GCA_964499925.1 uncultured Lachnospiraceae bacterium | reverse complement strand
TGAAGGATTTCTCCGTGCCCATGGCACTCGTAGATTATGTTCCCGTAATTCTTTTTTGCACAGCGACGGTTATACTGATTCGCGACATGTACAATAAGATGAGCAAAGGAGCTTTTGCTCTCTTTGCCGCAGGCACCATTGACGTAATTGCCGCAGGTACGCTGAAGGCAACCTATAAACTTTTTTATGCTCTGGGGATTTGCGATTTTGAACGTTTAAGCGATGTGTTCTTTCCCATGCAGTCCTTGGGATTTTTGCTTGCAGGCATCGGTATGTTTGCACTTATCTGTCACAAACAAACCGAAGGCACGGCTGCAGCCGCGGTCGCCCCTCCTTTTTTCAGCGGAACTTTCGTATTCGTAGGCTGCATGGTCATCGGCCTTGCCTTGATGGATATAGGGCTTGCCGTAATGACAGTGAAAATCAAAAAACGTATAGTTATAATTTTCCTGATTATTTCGTTTATATGTTCTCTTGGAATGGGATACCTTTCATCCAAGGACTTTACCGAAGCCGCAATGAACTGGATTGCTCAGGGCGTAAATATTACAGGGCAGGGGACCTTACTGATAAGTGCGATTGTTATGCACAAAAACGGGCTTTTGGAACTACGCTTACACGGAGGTGAAATTGTATGAAAGAACTGCTTGACTTAATAAATCAGAAATACACTCTTCAAAAGAAAGACGCAGGGGAATTTGCCAAGATGAAGGTTTCGGGAATGACCTTTGACATATCCGCCTATGATGCGAAAGGCCTTGGCAGCGTTTCCGTAATGACGGCTAAAATGCCTCTTGGCATCATGAAGATGGACACCTTAATCATCACTCCCGTGGAAATGGATCTGCCGCTTTTCTCATATGACAGAATCCTTGCCTTGGGAAATGACACTTTCTACATGGAATTCTACGATACGGTTGTCGGTTCTTTTGATGCTTCGGCTCTTGATGAGGTTAAAAAGAAATACGATCACATTCCGGACCATATGCCCGCTCCAAACTGGTATGACGACATAAGGCTTCCGCAAAGCATGTTCAAGAAGACAAAGAAGAATCCCGAGCTTGATACGGCCATAGTTGAATATCTAAAGGCATATCTTGAAAGCAAGGCCGAGAAGACTGCGGATACAGATGCGAAACGTAAAAAGAACGAAGATTACGTTCACGGTCTTATTAAAAACGGCGGGCCTTCGACAAATGTCTTTATGAAGAAATACGGGCCTGAAAAGACTTCGGAGCTCTTTGAAAAGGTTTTATTCGGGTTGAAATGATGTAAACTCTTCTAATCTTAAAAAAAGAATCCCGGCAGCGGGATTCTTTTTTTCATTAGATGATAGGAAAATCAAAATCTTTATATTCCGAAAGCCTTCTTTCATAGGCCTGAACTATGGTTTCTTCAAAGGCGAGTTTAGGCTCGTTTACGCCCATAAGCTTAAGGATATATTTTGTAAAGTACGGATTCTGTATGAGTATCGGGCCGAGTAAGTAGGTGGAAAAGAAATTTTTATACCTGATGCCTTCAAGAGGATTTTCCGGATTCATTCCGTCTCCGCGCGTTACCTTAAAGAAGTATTCTTTCGAATTGTCTCCGTAAGAATGGGTGAACTGATTCTTGTATCCGACCAAGGTGAAGCCTTCAAAATCGCCCATTACATGACGGTTATATCGGTTAAACATCTTTCTTTTTGCAGTGTAATCAAAAAGGTTCAGGCCTTCTGTCTTGGTCCCATCCTCGTTGAGGATTTCCTTTATAAATATTTCTCCCGCATTCCCCGTAAGAAGAAAAATAACACCTTTTTCAATCAGTTCCTTCAGCCTGTCTCTATAAGGCATGAGCCTGTTTATCACAAGCTCCTGCGAGTGTTCTGACATCGGCCCCATATAAATCATGCTCGGCACCGTTTCATTAAAGTGCGGTACCTCATTCAAACTGTCATTTACAAAGTTTGCATCCGGCAGGCATTTCTTTAAGTACCTGACATTTCCCGTGTCCCCATAAAGGTTTGCTACTTCAGGGAAAAGTTCTTCAATTATGATTTCGTCTGATTTCATACTACTTTGCCGCCTCCGTTTCACGCTTTGAAAGAATCTCCCTTATGCGTGCCACAACCTTTTTGTCTGTTTCCGGCTTCCAATGCTGGTGAAGTACAAAAATCTTATCGGTGCCGTCAAGCTCTATATAATCGGGGGCTTCCATATCCTGCATATCGTTTACAATCTTTTCTTCGGGAACACCTGCCATCAAAAGCCGTAACTTTTGATCCAAGGACCTGCTTCCCGGGATAATGATATGCTTTATAAGAGGCGAGTTAAGCTTTTCGTAATCACAGTCATAAATCCAGCACATACTTTCCTTGGGAGTCTCGTCATCCAACAGAAAAAGAATCTCCTTAACTCCCGGTTCCTTTGAAACATAGTCAAACACCACGGAGCAAGCGATGGGATTGTGTTCTTTTGCCATCATATCGATGACTTCAATCCCGCCCTCGGTGAACTTGGTATATCTGTAATCCGGAAGTGAGATCTTTGAAAGGTTCACGCGGATACTGTCAGCCGAAAATCCGACCTCTCGAAGAAGAGCCGTGATGGTAAGCTGATTGTAGATGTTGAAGATACTGTTGTTTAAAAGGTGATAGCTTTCCTTCGTGCCGTGCTCGTATATGGTCATCATATTGTTTGAAAGATTGACTTCGGCGTCATAATCAGGCTTCGGTGATGCAAAACCGCAGGAAGGGCAGTGAGCCTTACCTATCTGATGGTACCTGACATAATCGTATTCAAGCTTTGCGGCGCACTTAGGACAGATTTGGCAGTCATTTACGATATTTTGACATGTCTTTGTGTCTGTCGGAAGCTGTCTGATGCTGTAATAAACTCTCTTATTTGACGGAGCAACTCCGCTTGAAATAAGGTCATCGGCATTTAATATAAGTGTTGTCTCAGGCTGGATATTGTTTGAAACGA
>CAZCPW010000204.1:0-2974 GCA_964499925.1 uncultured Lachnospiraceae bacterium | reverse complement strand
TTCCGATGCCGTTGATCGAGGTATCGATTCCGTCCTGAACTTCCTTGAACATCTCGACGGTTGCGTTAACCTTTTCGAACTGAACCTTCATGATGTCCCTAACTTCTTCCATGGTTGCAACGGACTTTCCGGAATCCTCGATAAGGGAATTGATGATATTTTCAATAAGTCTTGCGGACTCACTTGACTGCTCGGCAAGCTTTGAAATCTGTGATGCGACAACCGCAAATCCGCGGCCCTGGTCTCCTGCTCTTGCAGCTTCGATGGACGCGTTCAGAGAAAGAAGGTTTGTTTCCTCGGCGATGGAGGTAATAAGGTCTGTTGCTTCGCGAATCTTGTTTGCGGAAGCGTTTGTGGTATTGGTCTGCTCATAAATTACATTAATGGAAGCCATTGTCTTCTCATTGATGCTTTCAAGTTCTTTCAAGGTATCGGATGCATTCTTGCCGGACTGCTTCATGACATCAGCGGTGCTTGAAAGTCTCTCGACTTCAAGGTTGGTCTCTTCAACCATGTTGCCCATGAGGATGACTGATTCGGTAGCTTTCTGAGTCTCCTCGGCCTGGCTGCCTGCTCCGTCTGCAATTTCCGCAACGGCCTTTTCAACCTGTTCGATTGTGGTAGAAGTTTCGGATGCGATATTGCTGAGTCCATCCGAAGATTCCTTAAGTACATTGCCGGAATTACTGATTGAGTTGATGACATCAGCCATCTTAGCCTGCATTGTGTCAACGGCATTTGCCATAACGCCGGTTTCGTCGCCTCTTGTTTTAAGCTTGGCAACTGCATCGGAATAAGAGAAATCCAGCTCTCCTGCATTTCCGATAACACCCGTAACTGTAATGATGGGCTTTGCAATATGGTTTGCAATATATATAGATGCCAATACGATAATCGCTAAAATGATAGCTTCAATTGCGAAGACCTTATACATAAGTTCGGTCTGGGTAGCCATGATATCATCTTCATCTGCCGTTACTACAACGATAGACATGTTGTCGGCTATCATATATCCCGCATATTTGTCTGCGCCCTTATAAAGGTATGCAACGAACTCAGAATCACCGGCCTTTGCGCTTCCCGATGCAATATTTGAAACAACTGTCTTTACGCAGTCGTTTTCAACAGGGGAACCAACCTTGCTCTCGGTCGGATGGTAAACCATTGTTCCGTCGGAGCTTACTACATATGCATAGCTTGAATCAATACCCTTGATACCAAGACCTGCAAATATTTTGTTCAGTTCATCATACTGCATTGCAACATCTTCGCCCTTAAGGCTTAACTCTTCATTCAAAAGCTGAGTTGAAATTGTTGCAATATCAAGTAAGTAATTGCCGTTCGTATCCTTTAATGTCGCCCTTGTGCTTCTAAGCATTGCAACACCGAGAATCGCTGCGGTGAAAATGGCTGCGGCAAGTGCGGTAACCATTATCCTGAATTTAATTGACTTGATAAAAGATACTTTTTTTGTGCTGTTCTCCATAACAAAGCCTCCGTTTAAATAAATTCCCAATTCTTTTTCACTTATAAATGCGATTTTACCATATTAATTAAATAAAATCAAAATTTATATAAAATAATCAGGTCAAAAACTAAATATAGTTTATACAATATTTAAAAACAGATTGTTAACATCAAAGACAACTTTACTAAATTTGCACAAAAATTTTTGATAATCCCCCTCTTTTACGAAAACATTGTCCTAATATCCGTAAGCGCCGGTTCAATCTTTCCCGTGAAACTCCCTTGAATGCTTTCTGGACGTCCTCCGCCCTTTGCCCCATACTTTTCTTTAAACAAGGTAAGCGCCTTTAACGTATCCCCCGTATCCGATTCAATCAAAAATCTGTATCCCTTTTCATCATTTCCCGCAAAAAGAAAACATATTCCGTTATATAAACCTTTCAAAGTCTTCATGGCATGTCTTAAGACTTCGGAATCGGTGATATCGGTTACCTTAATTCCGTAAGGCATGTCTTTATATTCTGCCGTTATTTCCGCATCGATAAGTTTATTTTTCAGGTTAATGTTTTCATACTGAAGCGTATTGTTTTCCGATAAAAGTTCAAGTGCCCTTTCTTTTTCCGTACCTGTCTTGCAGTTAAGTCCCTGAGATATCGCCTTCAAATCTTCAAGGCTTTTACCGAAGGTTTCAAGTGCCCTGAATCCGCAGAGATAGTTAAGTCTTATCCCGCCCTTGTATTTTTCTTTCGATATAATTTTGAAAATGCCGATCTCTCCGGTCTGTCTTACGTGCGGTGCACAGCAGGCGCAAATGTCGGCGCCGTCTATTATTACAATTCTGACAGGCCCTTTAAGCTCTTTCTTTGAACGGTAACTAAGCTTTTTAAGCTCATCCTCACTCGGGTAATAAGCCAAAACACTCCTGTTTTCAAATATCACCGCATTTACTGCCGACTCAAGTCTCTTAAGCTCTTCATCGGAAATTTCTTTATCCAAATCTATGGTTGCGGAATTGTCGCTTAAATGAAAGCCGACATTGTTTGCATTGAAATTTTTGTACGCAAGTCCCGAAAAAATATGCTCTCCCGAATGCATCTGCATATTCCTGAAACGATGATCAAAATCTATTTCCCCGTGCACGTTTTGCATTTGTTCAACCGGTTCTTTCAGATAATGAAAAATTACATCACCTTTTATGGAAACGTTTAATACCTCTTTTCCGTCAAGTGTTCCCTTATCGGCACTCTGCCCGCCTTCTTCGGGAAAAAACAATGTTTTATCAAGTGTGACTTTGTAAAGATTGTTTTCTTTTTCACTTGTTAAAACCGTTGCGTCAAATTCGGTTTCATATGCGTTAAGATCGTAAAGTTTTTCGGTATTCATAGTGCACCTTTCAGAAGTTTGATAAAGAAAAGGTGACAGAAGAGCCTAATCTCTTCTATCACCTTTTAGTGGAGCAGACGGGAGTCGAACCCGTGTCCGAAGGACATTCCCCTTCCCTTCTACG
>CAZCPW010000203.1:0-2984 GCA_964499925.1 uncultured Lachnospiraceae bacterium | reverse complement strand
CAAAATTGCGCAGGTTTTTGTAACCTGCGCAATCTGATGTTTATTGTTCTTTACTTAGCGGTTCGCCGTCTCCAATCATCGTTCGCCTTCGGCTCCGCTTCTTGGACGTCTATCGCAGGGGCGTCATTACCGGATTCAAGCTTCGTCTATGACTCGCTTCAATCCGACGTCGCTCCCAGTTTAGTAAGTGCCTTCTCCGCTCTCTTTGCGTTTGCCGTATCAGGGAAGAGTTCAACCACCTTTGCATATGTGGTCTTTGCATCCTCCGTGCGTTCAAGCGCTTCATATGAAAGCCCCAGTCTGTACAACGCATTGTCGTCCGTTTCGTCAAAGAACACTGCCGACTCAAAGTATGCAACCGCATCCGTAAACTGGCTTTCGTCGTATGCCTTGATGCCGTCTTCGACGTAGGCATCACACACCGAAGGTCCGATTGCCGACTTAAGAGCTCTGTAAAGAGCTATATAATTCTCACTGGTCTCTTCGGTCCAAGTGGACTCATCCACTTCTTTAATGTAATCCGCAACTTCCAAAAAGTCCGCCGGATTGTTCAAATATATCGATGCCGCCTTAAGCAGGCTTTCCATCGACTGAAGTGTTCCCTCCGTACCCGCATAGGCACTCAGACTCTTGGTAAGAGTTTCTATATTGTCATCCTGCTTCGAAACGGTGCTTTCAAGTTCGTTTATGGTAAGGTTCTTTTCGTCAAGCTCGGCGCCGATTGCCTTAATCTCTTCCTGGGCGCTCGATTTCTCCTGTTGGATACGTGCCGGGAGTACCAGGCAAAACGTTATCGCAAAGCCTATCGCTATACCGAATATAATATTTAATACGGTATTGGAGCCTTTCTTTTCTTTAACACCGACTCGCTTAATGATGAGCTCGTTTCCGTCCATATAAGAAACGGTATCGGCCTGATCCTCACCCTCGGCTTTTAATTCCTTTGCTTTCTTTTTGTCATTCTCCGGATGAAGCAAAAGATTTATCTCATTAAGGTAACGAAGTGCCGTCGTATTATTGATATCAATGGCACGTACCTTATCAAGTTCCTTTATTGCGGCTTCCAAGTGGCTCGTGTGTATCAGGCAAAGAGCCAGCAGCTGGTGCGCGCGGATGAACTTTCTATTTGCCTTAAGCGAAGCACGCAATTGAATAATCGCCATGTCGACGCCGTCGGGTCTCTCCAGACACTCGAGTGCCGCATTGTACTTCTTTATGGATTGGCTGATGTTTTCAAGCTCGCCCGCATTTGACTGAACCCGGCTTATGTAATCCGACGCCACATTTTTGTCGTTGCGAAGGTTGTTGCTGATGACCCACTCGGAAAGTGCCGCGGGTACCTCGCCCATCTCATAGTACACAAGCCCCAAAAGGTTTCTTGCCTTTATGTTGTTTTTGTTGAATTTAAGACTTTCTCTTAAAGAAACCACCGCTCCGGACAAATCCCTGACGCGCGCTCTTTCCAACCCTTCATTGTAAAAATAATTCGAAGTACGAATGATTTTTTTGTAAAGGCCGACATCCGCGCCGCAGTTTGTACAGAAGCTATGTTCCGAAAGCCTGCATCCGCAATTGTAACATCTCATTAATTGTCCCTGTCGTCCTTAATCATCTTAATAAAAATATCCGCAACGTCCGTGATGTCCTGATTGTATATAGCCTCTCCGACATCCTCTATTTCAAGACTTTTATTGAATTTCTTTAACTCTTCCTCAAAATCGATCATCTTCCACCTCTTGTAGTAAAGGCTTAATCTCCGCATACAGATACAAAGAACCCGCAGCATAGCAAAAAGTCTTACTTTCACCAAACGGTAAGCTTTCAAATGCACTCTTTACATCTGTGTAAAAAGAAACATTCTCCGCTCCCTCAAAAGCCTTTAACAAGTGTTCTTTATCCGCGCCCCTGCTGTCTTCAAGCTTACATAAGCGATAGGCGTCAAACAACTTGCTCTTAATAATCATCGAAGCTTCAGTGTCAATGTCCTTATCTGACACTGCCGTATAAAGAAGCACTCTTTTACCGGCGCCGTCATTTTTAACCGTGTCGAGAAAAGCCTTTATTCCGTCGGGATTGTGTGCTCCGTCAAAGAGGAATCTCTCCTTAAGCCTCTCCATTCGGCCGGGCCACTTCATATTTTCAAAGGATAAAGAAGCCTTTTTTAAATCAATCGGCTCAGACAGCGAATCCTTCAAAACCTCAAGTGCGGTATATGATATCGCAGCGTTCTCAACCTGATATGACGCGCTTGTTTTAAGTAAAATTTTAACATTCTCATGATACAGAGAATGCATCCAAAAATCAATCCCCGCCTCCGTCCTTTCACAATTCTTAATATTTTTAAGGCTCACGGGATAGGCCGGTGCCTCCAAGGACTTTGCCGTTTCAAAGAATACGTCCGAGACTTCTTTTTCTTTATCCGCAAATACAACGGGAACCCCCTGTACGATGATGCCCGCCTTTTCGGCGGCAATCAAGGGCTTAGTGTTGCCTAAATATTTGCAGTGATCGAGGCCGATTTCGGTGATAACGCAAAGGGCCGGGGTTTCTATGCTGCTTGTCGCATCAAGTCTTCCGCCGAGGCCCGTTTCAAGGATTACGACATCGGGCTTCAGCCTGTTAATCCGGGCTGCTGCCATCATAAATAAAAGCTCAAAGTACGAGGGATGGTACCCGCCGTATCGGTCGTCATGCTTGAATATTTCAAGCTTACTCATCACTTCATCGAAGGCATCAGTAAAATCTTCCTTTGAAATCATTTCATTATTATAAGAAAAACGCTCCCTTATATCGATGAGATGCGGCGAAGTAAACATGCAGGTCTTAAAGCCCTGCTCCGAAAGTGCCGTATTTAAAAAGGCACATACCGAGCCCTTTCCGTTCGTACCGGCTACGTGAACGGTCGGAATGTCTTTGCTAAAATCACCTATTTCCTTTAAAAAAGCCTTTGTCACCTCAGGCTCGTTCTTTTTCACGAATTTGGG
>CAZCPW010000202.1:0-2990 GCA_964499925.1 uncultured Lachnospiraceae bacterium | reverse complement strand
CGGTTGTAGCCTCTGTTTCATCGGTTGAAACAAGAGACGGTGAATGTGAAAAAGAGTGATTTCAGGCTCCGGCTATACAGCCGGAGCTTTTAATTTTTGTATAATTTTCTTTTAACGACCCTTTAACCTCTTGACTTTAAACTTAGGTTACCTTAAGAAAGGGAGGGTTACCTATGTTTAAGGAGTCAAACAGTTTGAAGAGCACGATTTTGGGAATGCTCACGGTCGGAGGTTTTTTGGTAGTTATTCTTTCGGCGGGAATGATGCTTTGATAAGCGTATAAAGAAAAAACAAATTTTAAACGGCTGCATTTTTGAAAGTGACCTTGAAAGGTTTGAAGGTCATTCTCATGAGTGCGGTCGTTTTTTGCTATATAGGAAATTACTTGCCTCTCCCTATGGGAGAGGTGGCCGAGCGGAGCGAGGACGGAGAGGGCTTGCCTCTCCCTATGGGAGAGGTGGCCGAGCGGAGCGAGGACGGAGAGGGCGAGGGCAGAGCAGCCCCTCTCAGTCACCTGCGGTGACAGCTCTCCCAGAGGGAGAGCCAAGGAGGGAGAGCCAAGGAGGGAGAGCCAAGGAGGGAGAGCCAAGAGGGCTTGCCTCTCCCTTTGGGAGAGGTGGCCGAGCGGAGCGAGGACGGAGAGGGCGAGGATGGCGCACAAGCGAACCTCTTTTTTGTATTCACAAAATCTTAAGATAATGCTAAAATTCATATTTAGGGGACAAAAAAGAGGGTTACGATATGAAAATCTTAAGAGGCATGGCCTACGCTCTGATTATACTGTGTGTAATCGGGAGCATAGGTATACTTACGTATTCCGGAAACGGAAAGCAAACGACAGAAGAGGAGGATACACTGACGTCCGATTCCGTTACAGTCAGTGACGGTGAAGTAAGCACAAAGGATGTAATAAGCGCCGCCGGCACGATTATTTCGGATGTGGCCGATGATGTGAAGGATGCGGTTTCGAATCTTTCGAGTACTTCGGGAGAAGTATCCTATGATGAGATTGTAAAGCTTCAGGAAGAAGAGGCTTTGGCCGAACAGAAGGCTGTTGTGGAGGCTTCCAATGAGGCAAACGGCATATCCGCAAACGATACGACCTCGACAAGTAGCGTAAGTACGACGAGTACGGTCGATACGGACTATCATTATGTGGTCAGCAAATCAAGCGGAAAGATTCACAGATCGGGTTGCCTGCTTGAACCTTCGGGGGTAAATGCGCTTTATTACAGTACTTTGGAAGCTGCAATAGCGGACGGTTACACCGAGAAATGTACGATTTGCTCACCGTAATAAATATCAGGGAGAAATTAAGTGAAGGACAACATTGTATTAATAGGTATGCCGGGAGTCGGGAAGAGCACCGTCGGTGTCATACTTGCGAAAACCCTCGGTATGAATTTTGTTGATACGGATTTGGTGATTCAGGAAAAAGAAAAAAAGCTTCTGCGTGAAATCATTGCCGAAAAGGGCGTGGACGGCTTCTTAAATACGGAAGAGACTATAGTCGGTAATGTCAATGTTTCCAATTCCGTCATCGCAACGGGCGGAAGTGTTGTGTACGGTAAGAAGGCGATGCAGCATTTAAAGGATATCGGTACCGTTGTTTATCTGAAGCTTTCCCTTGAAGCTGTATCTGCACGCTTAAGCGACATAAAGGGACGAGGTGTCGTACTTAAACCGGGACAGACCTTTGAAGCACTTTACGACGAAAGAGTCAAGCTTTATGCGGATTACGCAGACATCACGATCGATGAAGAAGGACTTTCGATAGAGCAGACGGTCGAAATGACCACATCACTTTTAAATAAAAAAAAGAAAGCAGGTAAGTAATATGAAATATACATTTGACGGTAAGATTGAGACGGATGAAGTGGGAAATTTTATTTCCATTCCGTTCAACGTTTGGGAAATCTGTGAAAAAGAAGGAAATGTTCCCGCCAAGGTTAAGGCAAATGACATTACCTTTGTATGCAACTTAACACCTTTGGGAAAGGGCTATTATCGGATACCGATTCAGCCCGATGTCGCAAAGGAATTCAATAAGGAGGAAGATGTACACGTTTCCTTCAGAATTACAAAGTCGGAGGTTGAAGACAGCCCCTACTCAAGCGCCAACCCTATCAGAAAGATTGATTCCATTACCTGTGTGCGTCAGCCTCAGGACGGCCTTTGCGGACAGAGCTGCATAGCGATGCTTTCGGGTCTTTCGATTGAAAGGGTGTGCAACATAATGCACTGTTCCGAGTGGCAGGCAACCATGGGAAAGATGATCGGAGCCTTAAACTATTTCGGTTTCGTTCATTCGGAAGAGATTGTTTATACGCTCGGAAAAAAGGATGTTAAGCTTCCGAAGTGCTGCATCATGATGGAAAAGATGGGCAGGTACAATCATTACCTGATCGGGTTTGACGGAAAGTTTTACGATTCCGGTCTCGGAGTGCTTGACGAGTATGATTTTTCAAAGCTTGTGGGCTATCTTGAGATAGTGGTTTAATTTAAATCCGGGTCGAATGTTCCGCGCGAATACTCACGGATTCAAAGAAGCATTTATCTGCCGACGCAGATTCAAATTTAGATTTTTTAGCATGAGGGTTTTATGTCTCAGACAAATATGCAAAGCTACGGTGAATTTTTAAAAAAAGTTTTCGCAATAGCAGTTCCCGTAGCCTGTCAAAATCTTCTCACGACGACCGGCAGCATGGTTGATACCATAATGCTCGGTTCAATCGGGGAGACAAGCGTGGGAGCCGTCGGCTTGTGCGCTCAGTTTTCATCGCTTATGCTTTCCTGCTACTGGGGAATTTTAGGCGGCGGTATTTTGTTTTTTTCTCAATATTGGGGAAATAAGGACGAGGCAGGGCTTAAGCGTTCGTACGGGATGATGATCAGCATCCTGCTTTTGATTGCATGCATTTTCGGAAGTCTGGCGGTTTTCTTTCCGAATACCGTAATGGGTATCTATACGGATAAAGAAATATACCGCG
>CAZCPW010000201.1:0-2996 GCA_964499925.1 uncultured Lachnospiraceae bacterium | reverse complement strand
TGTCAACATCGCCTGCCTTGCCGATTGCGGGGTCTACCAAAACTGCTGCCTGAACGTAAATCTCTTCGGCGTCGCATCCTGCAAGGTACCTTACCATATCGAAATCATGAATGGTCATGTCAAGGAACATTCCGCCGGAAACTGCGGCATACTCTGCTGACGGAGGTTCGGGGTCTCTTGATGTAATCTTGATGATCTGAGGATCGCCGATTTTCCCTGAAACAATTGCATTCTTTACTGCCTCGAAGTTGTGATCGAAGCGGCGGTTAAAGCCTACCTGATACTTTACCTTCGAACCCTTAAGTGCGTCGACTACTTCCTGGATCTTCGACAGATCGTGGTCGATGGGCTTTTCGCAGAATACGTGTTTTCCTGCCTTGATAGCCTCGATTGAAATGGGTGAATGCGTATTTGTTGATGAGCAAATCATAACCGCATCGATTTCGGGGTCGCTTAAGATTTCCTTGTAGTCCTTTGTTGTTTTTTCCACTCCGAGGTCTTTAGCCCATGCAGCTACTTCATCCGACATGAAGGGATCTGCAAGAGTCTTGATCCTTGCGCCCTTTACATGGAGGCAAATGCTCTCCGTATGAACCTTACCGATTCGGCCTGCGCCGATTACGCCAAATGTTACCATAATGATCTCCTTTATAATCCTGTATGTTCTTTAATGTATTTTCTTGCCTTTATTGCGTATTCCAAAGGATTTGCCTTTTTAGGATCCTGCTCTGCTTCAACCAGCATGTAGCCTTCATATCCCGATTCCGAAAGAACCTTGAAAATCGAGTCAAAATCGATGCAGCCGTCACCGGGAACAGTGAATGCACCTTCACGAACGCCCTGCAGGAAGCTTAAATCTTCTTTCTTGACCTTTTCAACGATTTCGGGGCGAATGTCCTTTAAATGAACGTGCTTGATGCGGTGTGCGTACTTCTTAACCATTTTAACGGGGTCTTCTCCGCAGTATGCAAAGTGTCCCGAGTCAAAAAGAAGGTTTACGTACCTCGGATCCGTGTGCTCCATCATGTAGTCAACTTCGTTTGCAGTCTGCACAACGGTTCCCATATGATGATGGAAGGTAAGTGCGATGCCTCTTTCAAGTGAAGCCTTACCAAGCTTGTTCAAGCCTTCGCAGAGAGTCTTCCACTCGTCCTGATCGCAGATGTGCTTGTGTCCGAATACAGGAGTATCGATCTGGCCCTGTACCGAGTAAGACTGTTCGGAAACTCCGATTACCTTTGCTCCCATCTCCTTTAAGAAATCAACCTTTTCAAGGAAGTCTTTCTCAACCTCTTCATAAGGCTTTGTAAGAAGGAACATTGAAAACCAGCAGTTGCAAATCTGCATGTTTCGAAGCTTCAAAGCCTTCTTTAAGGTTTCCGTATCCGTGGGATACTTGTTTCCGATTTCGCAGCCCGTGAAGCCCGCAAGCGCCATTTCGCTTACGCACTGTTCAAAGGTATTCTCTGCGCCGAGATCGGGCATATCGTCGTTCGTCCAGGCAATAGGCGCAATGCCTAAATGTACTTTCTCCTTGTTAAACATGTTTGCTCTCCTTAATATTTTCTTGCGCTTTCACGCTTTTTAATCAGATTTTCATAAGCTTCTTTTTCTTTTTCCTTGCCCGTAACCGAAGCAAGTCCCACGTTCCACCAGGAATCGTAGCCGTCGGTCATGGTCTTCGGAAGTACCTTTATGTCGATGAGAGTCGAAACCTTTGAAGACTTGGCATCCTCAAGTGCCGCTTTCAACTCGTCAAGCGTATGAACCGAGTAAGTCTTTGCGCCGTACCCCTTTGCAACGGCCGCATAGTCAATCGGGATAAGACCGCCTAAAAGTGCGCCGTTTTCGTCTCTGAATCTAAACTCCGTAGCAAGGTTTCCGATTCCGTTGCTCATCTCGAGGTTGTTGATGCATCCGAAACCACAGTTGTCAAACAACAGGACGTTTATCTTCTTGCCTTCCTGAATGGAGGTAACAAGGTCTGCGTGAAGCATTAAGAAGCTTCCGTCTCCGCACATTGCGTAGACTTCCCTTTCGGGCTCCGCAAGTTTGCAGCCCAGGGCCGAGGAAATCTCATAGCCCATGCAGGAATAGCCGTACTCCATGTGATAGGAATCCTTGCAGTCCGTGGTCCACATACGCTGAAGGTCGCCGGGAAGCGAGCCTGCCGCTCCGGTAACTATCGCATCATCGGCAATGATGTCTCTGACCAAAGCAACTGCCGCCGTCTGGGTGATGTTTGTTCCGTGGATACGTGCAAATTCCTCAATCGAACCTTCGTAGTAAGCCTTGATAAGAGGCTCGAAGTCGTCGTCATAGCTGTAAGAAGAAAGTTTCTTCATCTCTTCTTCCCAATCAGACTTAGCTTTCTTTATCTCATCCGTATAGGCAGTCTTGTAATTTGCCTTTGAAAGCTCTTCGGAAAGTTTTTTAATCGTTTCCAGAGCATCGGCGATTATCGAAAGACCGTCATACTTGTATGCGTGGAACCTTGAAAGGTTTACGTTTATAAACTTTGCGTTTGAGGCGTACCCGGACTTTGAACTTGTCGTAAAGTCGGTAAGCCTCGTGCCGATTGCAAGGATGACGTCAGCCTGCCTTGCTATGCGGTTTGCGGCCAAGTTTCCCGTTACTCCGATACCGCCAAGATTGTAAGCGCAGGAAGACTTTGTGGCGCTCTTTCCGGCCTGGGTCTCCGCATACGGAATATTGAACTTTTCGGCAAACTTCATAAGCTCTTCGCCGGCTTCCGAATATCTCACACCGCCGCCGCAGATGATAAGGGGATGCTTTGCGTTTGAGAATACCTTAATCGCATCACTAATCTCCTCATCGGTGGGCACGTTTCTCACAATTCTGTGTACCCTTTTTTCAAAGAAATAATCCGGATAATCGTAGGACTCGCCTTCCACATCCTGGCTCAAAGCTATGCAGACGGCACCTGTTTCCGCAGGGTCCGTTAAAACTCTCATTGCGTTTATCATTGCAGTCAT
>CAZCPW010000200.1:0-3013 GCA_964499925.1 uncultured Lachnospiraceae bacterium | reverse complement strand
TCCATACGGGAGACTTTAAGGTTGATTATACGCCTGTTTACGGTGACTCCATCGACCTTGAGAGGTTTGCGGAGCTTGGCAGAAAAGGCGTGCTTGCCCTTATGTGCGATTCCACAAATGCGGAACGCCCGGGCTTTACCCCCTCCGAAAGAACACTTTCAAAGACCTTTGAAAATATTTTCAACGAACACAAGAACAACCGCATTATCATAGCAACCTTTGCGTCCAATGTTGACAGGGTTCAGCAGATCATCAATACCGCCCATTCCTTTAATCGTAAGGTTTCGGTCGAAGGACGCAGCATGGTGAGCATCATTGATATCGCACAGCAGTTAAACCGCATTTCGGTACCCGAAAATACTCTTGTCGATATCGATACGCTGAAGAACTATCCGCCCGAAAAAACCGTTATTATCACGACAGGTTCACAGGGTGAAAGCATGGCGGCACTTTCAAGAATGGCAAACGGTACGCACAAAAAGGTTTCCGTAGGCCCCGGGGATACTGTTATTTTTTCAAGCAATCCTATTCCCGGAAACGAAAAGGCCGTTACCAAGATTATCAATGAACTCTTATTAAAGGGCGCAGACGTAATCTTCCAGGATGCTCACGTTTCGGGACACGCCTGCCAGGAAGAAATAAAGCTCATGTATTCACTCGTAAGACCGAAGTATTCAATTCCCGTTCACGGTGAATACAAGCACTTAAAGGCTCAGGCCAAGATTGCCGCAGATCTCGGCATTCCGAAAGAGAATATCATCATCTTACGTTCGGGAGACGTCCTTGAAATAGGAAGTGAGGAAGCCAAGGTGGTAGGAAAGATTCCCTGCCAGAGCATATATGTGGACGGACTGGGAATCGGCGACGTCGGAAATTCCGTATTGAGAGAGCGCCAGCACCTGTCCGAGAGCGGAGTCGTGGTGGTTGCCGTTGCCGTGGACAATTACACGGGACTTTTAGCCTCCGAACCTTTAGTTACGACACGCGGTGTTATTTATGAAAAGGAATCCGAAGAGGTACTTCGCGGCGCTGAGGCAGAGGTCTTAAAAGCCTTAAACAATGCGCTCAACAAGCAGACCTATGATTGGACCAAATTAAAGACCGTTATGAAAGATACGCTCGGCCAGTATTTCTGGAAGAAGATGAATCGCCGGCCCATTATTATTCCCGTGATAACCGGAATTGATATGTGAGGATAGTATGACAGACTTAAGTGAGCTTACGAAACAGGCTCTTTTGACCATCAGGGAAACGATTGAATATAGGGAATATGAGAACGCCCTGAATTTGATAAAGGCGGAACCGGAGCTTTTTAGAAGGGCGTGCGAACTGAGAGAAAGAAGTTTCTTTTTACAAAAGAATACGGGCGAGGATGTTCTTCAAAAGGTAGATTCATTGACTAATGAGTTTCAAGATGTTATTAATAATAGATTAGGAAGCGAGTTTTTGAGGGCAGATGCGGCGCTGTGCCGTCTGCTTCAGAAATTCACCTATCAGCTTACAGAGGGACTTCATTTTGAGTAAAGACGGTATAACAGTAACGGATATATTGGGAACCCTTCTTTCTGCACTCATTAAGATTGCGGTTGCGGTTTGGGTTGTGAATTTTATTTATACAAAGGCTTTGTCCGCCTATGATTTCGGATACAGAGTGTTTACGGAAAGCGCCGTGTCACCCGCACCCGGAAGAGACGTTTCCGTCTACATTTCGGAGGACAAATCCTTAAAGGACATCGCAAAGCTGCTTGAGGAAAAGGGCCTTGTGAGAGATTACAAGCTTGCTTATGTGCAGCTCCTGGTTGCTGAAAAGAGGGACGGGATGGAACCCGGCACCTACACTCTCAACACCTCGATGACCACCGAAGAAATGGTTGATGCAATGAATCCGCCGGAAGAAGAAAGCGAAGAATAAGATGATCATAAACGAGCGTATGTCTTCCTTCATAAATTCATATGCAGCGCCCAATTCCGAGGGCTTAAACGAATTAGAACAATTTTCGATTGAAACCAATGTGCCGATTATCCGTAAGGAGATGCAGACCCTGCTTAAGTTTCTGCTTGACCTTACGCATCCTTCAAACGTACTTGAAGTGGGAACCGCCATTGGTTTTTCGTCTATTCTGATGGCGGAAAATCTTCCGAAAGAAAGCCATATTACGACGATTGAAAAATACGAAAAACGCATTCCGCAAGCCCGAGAGAATTTCAAAAAGTTCGGCGTCGAAGACAGGATCACCTTTCTGACGGGCGATGCGACGGACATCCTAAAAACTCTTGACGGGTCATATGATTTTATTTTTATGGATGCGGCAAAGGGGCAGTATATCAATTTTATGCCCGATATCTTAAGGCTTCTTTCAGAGGGCGGGGTACTTCTTTCGGACAATGTAATGCAGGACGGAGATATTTTGGAATCGAAGTTTGCCGTAGAAAGAAGAAACAGGACTATTTACAAGCGCATGAGAGATTATCTCTATGAGCTTACACACAACGATGAACTCACAACGGTTATTCTTCCTGTAGGGGACGGAGTGACCGTGAGCGTAAGGAAATGATATGAAGAAACCCGAATTACTGGTGCCGGCCAGCAGCCTTGAGGTACTTAAGACTGCGGTAATTTTCGGCGCCGATGCTGTTTTTATAGGCGGAGAAGCCTTCGGACTGAGGGCAAAGGCCAAGAACTTCACAAAAGAAGAAATGCGAGAGGGCATAGAATTTGCGCATTCTCACGGAGTAAAGGTTCACGTGACCGCGAATATTTTAGCTCACAATTATGATTTGGACGGAGCTGAGGAATATTTCAGGGAACTCTCGGAACTCAAACCGGATGCCTTGATAATTGCCGATCCCGGCATGTTTGAACTTGCAAAGGAGTTTGCCCCCGGGGTCGACCTTCACATTTCGACTCAGGCAAACAACACCAATTACAGGACATTTAATTTCTGGTACAAACAGGGTGCCAAACGTGTTGTTTCTGCGCGCGAGCTTTCTTTAAACGAGATAAAGGAAATCA
>CAZCPW010000199.1:0-3019 GCA_964499925.1 uncultured Lachnospiraceae bacterium | reverse complement strand
AAGCCTGTTTTAGTCGACAAATACATTCGCGGCAAGGAAGTTGAGGTTGATGCAATCTGTGACGGCGTGGACGTATTTGTACCCGGTATCATGGAGCTTGTAGAAAGAACAGGAGTGCATTCGGGCGACTCTGTATCGGTTTATCCTCCTTTTTCAATTTCGGATAAGGTTAAAGGTACCATTCTTTCTTACTCAAAGAAGCTTGGTCTCGGAATAGGAATAGTGGGTCTTTTCAATATACAGTTTATTGTCGACGAGCATGATGACGTTTACATCATTGAGGTTAATCCGAGATCCTCAAGAACGGTTCCCTTTCTTTCAAAGGCAACGGGCTATTCCCTTGCGGATATTGCGACAAAGTGTATCCTGGGAATCAGCTTAAAGGAGCAGGGAATCTTCGGACTTTATCCTGAAGAAAGGAAGCGCTGGTGCGTTAAGGCTCCTGCTTTCTCCTTCTCGAAGTTAAAGGGAATGGATTCATACCTTGCACCGGAGATGAAGTCGACGGGTGAAGCAATCGGATACGACGAGAAGCTTCACAGAGCAATGTACAAGGCTTTGACGGCTTCGGGAATAAAGCTTATCAATTACGGAACGGTAATTGTTTCCCTTGCCGATGAGGACAAGATTGAGGCCATGCCTTTGATTAAGCGTTTCTATGACATGGGCTTTAATATCGAGGCAACCTCACTTACCGCAAAATATCTGCATGACTACGGCATTAAGGCCAGAGTCAAAAAGAAAATGAGTGAAGGAAGCGAAGAAATTCTTGATGCCATCAAGTCGGGAAGCGTAGCTTACGTAATCAATACAAGAGCAATTCTTTCCGGAGTGCATTACGGTGACGGAACCGCCATCAGAAGATGTGCGACGGAAAATAACGTAACGCTCTTCACTTCACTCGATACCGTAAGGGTTCTTTTGGATGTACTTGAAGAGCAGACGATTAAGGTTTCGACAATTTTTTAAAAAGAGTGTTGACTTTAGCAATTTAAAGTGATATAAACTATCTAAACCGATGAGAAAGAGTGAGTAGGTTATAGGAAACTTTCACAGAGAGCCGGTGTTTGCTGAGAGCCGGTAAAGGTGCTTATAATTGAATGGACTTTCGAGGGCGAGCAGAACGGAAATTTCCAAGTATGTGAGACGGAGTAGTAGCCTTCGTAATCAAAGCTTAGCATATGATAGTATGCGTTGAGTGGATGTTTAACATCAAGCCGGGTGGCACCGCAGGAAATCCTGTCCCAGCATTTTAACAAATGCTGGGACTTTTTATATTTAAATTGCTTTGCAATTTAAATATAAAAAGCGCTCCGCGAGGATGCGCACTCGTGCGAAGGGAAAATGTCGCTTGCGCGACCGCACTCGGCGCAAGCGTTTCGCAAGCGAAACGCCATTGCAAAGCGTTACCAAGCTTAAGTGCCGAAGGCGCGGAGCAATCGGCTTTCAGGCAACATGTCCAAGTAGGTCGACATACTTTGGATGAAGCACAATTCCGGCATTAAACACTCAAACAAACGGAGGAAAAACAAATGAAAAACTTTAAGAGAATCGCAGGCTTAGCGCTTGCAGCAGTAACGGCACTTTCGATGACAGCATGCGGAGATACGAATACTTCAACCGAGACGGCAGATTCAGCTAATACATATAAGGTTGGTATTTGCAACTACGTAGACGATGCATCATTAAACCAGATAGTTGAAAATATTCAGAACAGGCTTTCAGAGCTTGGAAGCGAGAACAATATTACTTTTGAAATTACCTATGATAACTGTAATGCGGATGCAAACGTTATGAATCAGATCATCGCAAATTTCGAAGCAGACAACGTAGACCTTATGGTAGGCGTTGCAACACCCGTTGCAATGGCAATGCAGTCCGCTACCGAAACAAGCGGAACTCCCGTTGTTTTTGCGGCAGTTTCGGATCCCGTTTCCTGCGGAATCGTTGAGTCTTTAGAGGCTCCCGGAAAGAACATCACAGGTACTTCCGATTATCTTGATACTCAGGCGATTATGAATTTAATTTTTGCGCTTGATTCTTCCACAAACATCGGCCTTCTTTACGATATGGGTCAGGATTCATCGACAACGGCAATTGCCGAGGCAAAGAAGATTCTTGATGAGAAGGGCTACACCTACACGGAATATACCGCAACGAACGTATCCGAAGCACAACTTGCCGTTTCATCGATGATAGCTGACGGAAACATCACTTCTGTATTTACTCCTTCGGATAACACCATCATGACGGCAGAACTTTCCATCTACGAAGATATGGCAAATGCCGGCATCATGCACTTTACCGGTGCCGATTCTTTCGCACTTAACGGAGCATTTTTAGGATACGGCGTTGACTACGCAAACTTGGGTGTTGAAACCGCAGATATGATTTACGATATACTTGTTAACGGAGCCGATCCCGCAACCCTTTCTGTTAAGACCTTTGACAACGGTACGGCAACCGTAAATACCGAGGTTACCGCTACACTCGGACTTGACTTTGAAGAAGTAAAGAGCGCCATTTCTCCTTACTGCACAAAGGTAGAGGAAATTACCACGGCAGAAAGCTTCGGCGAATAAGATTTCATTAAATAAGATATAACATGACCCGGCAGGATTATCCGGCCGGGTCAAATGCGCGTAAAGAGAAGAGAGGTTTCTATGGACTTTCAATCAATACTCGGACTGACCGAGACGGCACTTGAACTTGGACTTATCAGTTCACTTACGGTTCTTGCATTATTCTTAAGCTATACCATGTTAAATGTGTGCGACTTGTCAACTGACGGATGTTTCACCTTGGGTGCGGCAGTCGGAGCGGTTGTGGCGATAGCGGGGCATCCGTATCTTGCAATTTTTGCGGCAATCTTGGCAGGTATGCTGTCAGGTCTTATCACGGCCTTTTTGCAGACGAAGATGGGAATTGATTCCCTGCTTTCCGGAATTATCGTAAATACGGCATTGTATTCGATAAATATCGCGGTTATGGGAAAGTCGTCCCTTCTTAACATGAATAA
>CAZCPW010000198.1:0-3035 GCA_964499925.1 uncultured Lachnospiraceae bacterium | reverse complement strand
CAGTGACTTACTATAAGCATATTAGCCGATGCACTGAATCCTAAAATGAGAAATCAATCTTCCGCTTCGGAGTGATCCGGGTCATCCCTTACAAGGGCATTTTCATCATAAAAAACGGTACTTGCTTCCTCAAAGGACACATGATGCTTTGATATATTTATCTTATTTTTATTATCGTCCCAATCGAAACTAATCATGTTTATATTATATTTATGATATATTGAAATGTCAATTCGGTAATACCTTAATAAAAAATTTTGTTAATAATTCGTACTGCATAAGGTATTATGTTGTAAAAGTGAAATTTAAGAGGTAACAATGAAGATTAAATCAGTTGAACTTGAGACGGTGTGCGGGATTACGAGCAAACTTCCCGAGAATAGCTTGCCGGAAATAGCCTTTGCGGGAAAGAGTAATGTCGGAAAGTCGTCGCTTATAAATACGCTTGTAAACAGGAAGTCCCTGGCGCGTACCAGCCAGTCGCCGGGAAAGACCCAGACCATTAATTTTTACAATCTGAATAAAGAACTTTATCTTGTCGACCTGCCGGGTTACGGATATGCGGAAGTGAGCGTGGAGACCCGTGCAAAGTGGGGCAAGATGATAGAAAAATATCTTCGTACCACAAAGCAGCTGAAGGCGGTTTTCCTGCTCATAGATATACGGCATAAGCCTTCCGAGAACGATTGCATCATGTACGATTGGATAGTGAAGAACGGATACAATCCGATTATCATATGCACGAAGTCCGACAAGATCAGTAAAGGTGCGACTGCCAAGAATTTAAAGATTATCAGGGATACGCTTGGATGTTCCAAGGAAACCGTAATGATTCCGTTTTCCGCGTTGAATAAATCGGGGCGGGATGATATATATAGAGTAATGGATGCCTGTCTTGGCACCATGGAAGGGGAAGAACAGTGAAAAAATCAACTTTATACCTAAAGGCCCTGACAAATATTGTGCTTTATGTCATAGGTCTTATCCTTGTAGTTTTGTTCGTACCGAAGCTTTTTATTTATTTCCTGCCGTTTGTAATAGGCTTAATAGTTTCGGCTATTGCCAATCCGGCGGTTAAATTCTTTGAGGAGAAGATTAAATTTAAGAGAAAAGCCTCGTCGGCAGTGATGATTATTCTGATAATAGCCTTGATAATATTGCTTGGCTACGGAATCATCGCGTTCTTTATCAATCAGGGTGTCGGACTTGCGGAAAGCATTCCCTCATATTGGCAGGCCATAAAGGAAGGCCTTGACAACCTGGGAAAAAGCCTTGAGGGAGTCACCAAGAACCTTCCGAAGGACGTACAGGAATCCTTTGAAAATTTGGGTGCGACACTTGAAACGTCCGTTGCAAGCTTTATAAGCAGCCTCGGTTCATCCGATGCCACATCGAATCTTGTTTCAAGTATTTCGTCGGGAATCGGCAGTATTGCCAATGTCTTTATCGGTATTGTCATGTGTGTTCTTTCCGCATATTTCTTTACGGTTGAGCACAATAACCTTCTTAACGGACTTGATAAGTATCTCCCGAAGGCAGCTTACGCAAAGTGCAAAGCAGCCTACAGAGGGCTTAAGAATGCGGTCGGCGGATATTTTAAAGCCCAGCTTCAGATTGAAATGTGGGTATATCTGATAACCGTTGTGGGACTTTTAATCTGCAGGATTAATTATGCAGTTATAATCGCTTTAGGAATCGCAATCCTTGATTTCCTTCCGTTCTTCGGAGCAGGGCTCATAATGATTCCCTGGGGAGTTATCTTACTCTTTAACGGAGAGTATCTGCTGGCAATTGGCATGTTTGTAACCTGGGGCGTCGGTCAGCTCGTGCGTCAGCTCATCCAGCCGAAGATTGTCGGGGACAATGTCGGCGTGGCTCCGCTTCCGACACTGATACTTCTTTACATCGGTTATAAGTGGATAGGCGTTTTCGGTATGGTCATTGCCATGCCGGTTGCTATGATTTTTATTTCTCTTTACAGGGAAGGCTTGTTTACCAATTTGGTCAACTCTCTTAGAATCATCTGGGACGGAATTTCGTCATTCAGGCGACTTCCGAACAGAGAGGAAAAAGAACACGAAGAATAGATATTCGGAGGATGGTAGTAAATTATGAAAAAAGTAGGTCAGTTTTTAAAATGTCTGTTGCCCATGTTTATACTTTTGTTTGTCCAGGTCTTGGCATCCGGCGTGGTAACGGCGTTCGCTGTTTTTATGTTTATTGTAACAACCGGGACAACGGATGTTTCGGCAGCTATGGGGTACGCAATGGGGCTCCTTAGCGATACGAATTTCGTGCTTTACATTCTGCTGATATATGAGGCTGTGTCCTTTATAATATTTGCTCTCATTTACTTTGTCGGCCTTAAGAGGAAATTTAATACGATATCCGGGCATTTCACACTAAAGACAGTGCCGATTATTCTTGTGTTCTTTACTGCACTTGAATTAATCATCAGCTGTCTGCTGATTCTTGTTGAAAACATTGCTCCGGAAATTATGACAGACTATGCAAATCTGATTGAGTCATCGGGCCTTGCGGATCTTTCGGTCCTTTCCACAATTCTGACGCTTGTGTGCGCACCGATAGTCGAGGAACTTGCAATGCGCGGTGTCACCATGACATGGGCTATGAAGCTTTTCAACAATAAGTTCTGGCTTGCGAATATTTTACAGGCGCTCTTGTTCGGTATCCTGCACATGAATCTTGTTCAGGGTATATATGCCTTTGTACTTGGCCTTTTGCTCGGATATGTATGCAACAAATACAAATCACTTTGGGCATCAATCATTGCACATCTTACCTTTAACTTTGCGGGAACCTATATTACGTCGCTTTTGTTCGGTACAAGCGATGTCATCCCCACGAGCAGGCTTGTATTCACCGCAGTCGGCGCGGTGGTTGTTTTGGCAGGCTTTACCTACCTGTTGATGGAAGATAAGACTTACGGGGAAGCTTAGGTAAATATTCTGCGCGGCATTTGCGTGTTTAAAGAGTTTTATGTCTGCCGGCGCAGAAGAATTGCATGTTAATTT
>CAZCPW010000197.1:0-3048 GCA_964499925.1 uncultured Lachnospiraceae bacterium | reverse complement strand
AGAGAGATGAAGGAAGGTTAAATGACCTTGCAGGAAACAATGAGCCGACCGTATACATGTCCTACGATTCTTTAAAGAATAACGGAACCGTAAGCTATATAAATACCTTTGAGGCTCTTATGCCAAATGTTTTGACAGGTTATGCTAAGGGAGTCGTAAGCGACAATCTTTCGTCGATTGACGAGACGAGGTATTCGGTCATAGAAAACAGCGGACGGTTCTATTTTACGAAGCTTTTAAAGAACGTTTCGAATTTCGGAACGCGCGGGATGAATGGGAAAGGGATTGTTTATCCGTATTGGGAAAATATCGCAAGGGGATATGAAGATTACCTGACACCTGTAGCTTGTGTCGCAACGGTCTGCTACGCATATGCATTTATAATAGTCTTCATTACGTTAATAAGAATGTGGAGACTAAGACAGATACATTTCAAGGATGTTAAGGATTTTGTCGAAAGACAGATTGAAGTATACAGAGAAAGAAAGGCAAATCAAAAGGAGGGAGAATATTATGAGTAAGTTAAGAAAACTTTTCCTGGGAGCAGCGCTTTTAACGCTTTCATTGACTGTTTTCGCGGGATGCGGCTCAAAGCAGGAGGAGGAAACAGGTACTTTAGACAAGAATACCGTCTATTCGGAAGAAGCTTTGACCGGCTTTACTCTTGATGACGGATTTCAGCTTGATCAGTTAAAGTACAATGGTGAGAAGGTTTACTATCTGGGTTACCTGTATGATTCGGAAACAATCGCCCAGACTTACTATTGGGGTACGATGAATACCGACGGCTCGGAAAGGGAACAGCATGAAATAGATATGACGAATTCCTGGATTGATTATATGGCTGTTCTTTCCGATGGTAATGTTGTAATTACGTATTCAGAGTATATTGATACTTCCACAGACCCCGAGAATCCGCAGTACGAGCAGCATTATTACTTAAAAGAGTACGATCTGGCAGGCAACGAAGTTGCTTCGATTGATATGTATACGGATTACGGAGTGGAATATATTAGCAATTTATATGCAATTCCGAAGGGTGGCTTGATTGCCTTCGATTACAGCAATATCTATTCTTTTGATAATGACTTAAAGCTTGTAAAGAAGACCGAGAATCCGGACTCCTCGCAGGTAAACTGCTTCTATACTTTAAGAGATGGTTCAACAGCTGCTTCAATTTGGACAGGGGAAAGCACTCAGTACTTTAAGTATGACGTTGACAGCCTGACGGCAGGCGAAGCCTTAGCGGTCAATCTTTCAACCTATACTTATGGGGTTGTTCAGGGAACTACGGAATATGACTTCCTTGCTACTTCAAGCTCGGGGATTTTCGGCTATAACGTCGGAGATGCGGATGTAACTCCCATTTTGAACTATGTAAACTCCGATATTGACACCACTTCTTTTTCAAGCTTTGTGTATATCGGTGATGATACCTTTATCGGTTGCTACTACAATTATGATGCCGAAACATCTGAATCGACGACAAATGTTAATAAGTATGTAAAGGTTGATCCGTCGACCGTTAAGGATAAAAAAACTCTTACGCTTGGCTGCTTCTATACAAGCTCCGATTTGCGTAAGGATATCATCGAATTTAACAAGACAAGCGATGAATACAGAATAGTTATTACCGATTATTCACAGTATGACAGTGAAAGTGACTGGAATGCCGGAACGACGAAGTTCAACACGGATATTGTTTCGGGTAATGCACCGGATATTATCGTTTCAAACGGTACATTGAAAAGCTACTATTCAAAGGGCGTATTTAAGGATCTTACGGATTACTTAAAGAACGATACGGAAGTGGATTATGACGATATCTTCCCTAACCTTTTAAATGCCTGCACCTATGACGGAAAGATTTATGAAATAGTTCCTTCTTTCAGCATTCAGACCCTGGCTATGAAGACTTCTCTTGCAAAGGGTATGACTTCCTGGACCTTTGATGATTTCATAAACTACAGTAACAGCCTTCCGGAAGGAACAAACATGCTTGCAACCATTTCAAGAGAAGAGTTTTTGAATCTTGAGATGTCTGTTAACTCGCAGGAATTTGTGGATACTGTGGCCGGAAAATGTTACTTTGATACGGATTCCTTTAAGGACTTTTTGGAATATTTAAAGACCCTTCCGAAGGGTGAGGATATCAGTTACGATGATTATGACTGGAATGCCGAGCAGTCTTCATACAGAGAGGAAACAAACATCCTTTATCAGGCCGTTGTGACAGATTTGCGAAGCTTCAATTACATGGAGCAGGGAGCATTCGGAGAGGACGTTACCCTTATCGGATATCCTTGCGCGGAGGGAAACGGTTCTTCGATTTACTTCGGAACCTCCTATGCGATTTCTTCCAAGTGTAAGTATCCCGATGCCGCTTGGAATATTATCAAGAAATATCTTTCTAAGGATTATCAGTCAAGCATTGATTATGGTATTCCGGCTTTGATGAGCCGCTTTGACGAGCTTGCCGAAGAATCCAAGCAGAATCCTTATTATCTGGATGAAAACGGGGAAAAGGTCGAATATACGGACAGCTATTATATAAACGACGTCAGCATTGAAATTCAGCCTTCGACCGATGCGACTATCGAAAAGGTTAAGAACTTTATCTTAAGTGTTGACAAGAGCTACTTAAGCATCGATGAAATCAACACCATAATTACCGAAGAGGCCGAGGCATTCTTCGAAGGTCAGAAGACGGTAGACGAGGTTGCGTCGATTATCCAAAGCAGAGCTTCGATATACATAAGCGAAATTCAATAAGATTTTGAGGGAAGGCTGGTAACCTTCCCTTTTTTGCGCACTCGCGCGATGGGAAAATGTCACTAACGCGACTGCGCGAGACGCCGGAGTTTCGCAGGCGGAACGCTTTTTTACTATATAGGAAATTGCTCCGCAATCCCCTATATAGCAAAAAAGGCACTACGTGCCAATTATGCGCTCTCGCGCGTAGGGTAAATGTCGCTAACGAAACCGCGCTCGGCGCGAGCGTTCCGTAAACGGAACGCTTTTTTACTTTATAGGAAAGTTCTCCTCCGG
>CAZCPW010000196.1:0-3058 GCA_964499925.1 uncultured Lachnospiraceae bacterium | reverse complement strand
TCTTCGGGGTCTATCAGCCCCGCAACGGGACTTAATTGAAACTGTCCCACCGTATAACGGTATTCATACGACATAAGGAGCTTTGGAGCTTCGTTTGGAAGGTAAAGTGCTATTCCGATTGTAACGGCGTCGGGAAGCATTTTTTTAAATTCAGAATCGTTTTTTAGGCATACCGTGTCTGAGGCATTTCGCCTTGTGGCTTCAAAATAGTGCTTCCCTTCGGCATATTGAATGTCATACATATTTAAAAATTTCGTCTCATATAAAGGCTTTAATTTGCCTTCGGTGATCATGGGTCTTTCTTTCATACTTCCTCCGATTTACCTCTTGTCTTCAGATATATTTTGGAAACGAGCTCTTGCCCGTTTATAGGCTTGGAAATGTAGTCATCAAAGCCCATATCTATGTATTCTTTCGCGGCACCCGTCATGGCGTTTGCGGTAAGCATGATGATAGGAGTGCTGCGATTCAGATAGCATCTTTCTTTAATGTTCTTGAAGGTTTCAAGTCCGTCCATCTCGGGCATCATGTGGTCTAACAGGATTAAATCGTACTGATGTGACATTGCATCGGCGATTGCGTCCTTGCCGGAACTTACCGATTTGACGTTAACGCCGTGCTTTGAGAGCATCTTGTCAATCAAGGTTAAATTGAGAACGGTATCGTCAACGGCAAGCACATTAAGGCCTGAAATGCTCTGATTTTCTTTATCGGCGTTTTCTTTGGACTGTTTGGGAGCCACGCCGTTTGGCTGACGTATGATCATGGTAAAGACGGAACCTTCACCGGGGATGGAACTAACATGTATGCTGCCTTCCATTTCATCCAAAAGAGATTTAGTAATGGCGAGTCCCAAACCTGTTCCCTCAATGCCGCGGTTATGACCTTCGTCAAGGCGCTGGAATGGAGTAAAAAGCTTGGGGACAAGGTCATCCGAAATACCCTTTCCGGTGTCGGTGACGCAGAATATAAGTTCGTTTACGGGTGTGCCGTTCTCATATACCAAGGAAGAAGCGGCGCTTAACGCAACCGTACCTCTGTCGGTATATTTGACGGCATTTGTAAGAAGATTTAAGAGACATTGCTTTATCCTGATGCTGTCTCCGAAGAGGTAATCCGGAAGATTGTCCGTTAAATCCAGCTGATACTCAAGACCCTTCTCCTCACAACGAAGTTTGATGTCGTGACTGATTTCGTCAAGCATCTTCTTCAGACTGTAGTTTTCTTTTATGATATCAAGTTTGCCGGCTTCAATTTTGGAATAGTCCAGAATGTCGTTTATGACAGTTGTAAGGGTACTTCCTGCCTGCTCGATATTGTCCGAATACTCGTGAATGAGCTTTACATCGTCTGTGCCTTTGATCAGATTGTTGAAGCCTAAGACTATCCCCAAAGGGCTTCTGATTTCGTGCGACATATTTGCAAGAAAGTTTTTTTGCATGCGATTGGATCGTTTAAGATCGTTTTGAACGCGAACTACTTTTTCGTTTTCCCGTATATATTCGTTCTTTTGGTAAATGGTCAGAAAAGCTATCCATATGGAAACGGTACTTCCGAGCGCAATGCTTGCAATGTAGTGCTGAAAATCGGTCATGGGGTAGCCGGAAAAACGCTCGGGAAAAGCGTTCATCAGAATGTATACAACCGTTATCGTGGCCATCGCCAGGATGATGTAGACTTTTTGCTTTATTCCCCTGATGGTACTTGCATAAAGGATGATTTCAATTATGAAGAGGGCATTTGCCGACGAGGCGTTTCCTCCGGAAAGATACCAGAATATCGGAACGGCAACAAAAGTAAGCACCAAAAAAGATTCTTTTAGGAATTTGGATCCCGGATGATTGTGAAGTGCCAGTACAAAGAACACGAGATATGTAAAAAGAAGCAAATACGCAAGGGCGGGAAGAAAAAGCTTCAATGCAAGAAAAGCGCTTCCGCAGATGACGCACCAAATCATTTCACATCCTATATAGGTGTAAAACATACGAAGCTCGATTTCGGGCATTTTTCTTGAAAAGATGCTTTTAAAGATATTTGTTTTTTCTTCCATGGGTCTTGTCCTTTATGGATATAAATTTCGCCCCACAATTATAACACACAAAAGCTAAATTATTAATTAATATAACGAAAAAGGACGACCTTAGGCCGTCCTTGAAATATATATAGAAATAAAATAAGCGCGAGACGGGGATCGAACCCGCGACCCCCACCTTGGCAAGGTGGTGCTCCACCGCTGAGCCACTCGCGCATTGATGTGTGTGTCACACAACAAAACATATATTACACGAGAAGGTTTCTCTTGTCAACGATTTTTTTGAAAAAAATTTTCACGAATTATCTTGAAAGATATAGGGAAAAATAACTTAATTTTTTAACAAACTAAAGTATGTTTTGAAAAAAGAAAGAAAATTATTTCTCTTGTCAGAACTAAAAAAATGATATAGACTAAAAGAGTGAAAATAAAAAAGAGTTTCGCTTGCGAAACTCTCACGCGCCGAGCGCGGTCGCGTTAGCGACATTTACCCTACGCGCGAGTGCGCATAATTGGCACGTAGTGCCTTTTTAACTATATAGGGAATTGCGGAGCAATTCCCTATATAGTTAAAAAGAGTCTCAGTTACATGCAGGACTTGACTTACCGCAGACGGGGTAAGCTTTCGTGAGGGTGATGTACATGGGTGAAGTCGCAGCAGAAAGATTCGGAGCAGGGAAGTTTGTGCTGCTCGTTGAAGACAACGAGATAAACGCGGAGATTGCCATGCTTCAGCTAAAGGAAATGGGGTTTGAAGTCGATTGGGTCGTAAACGGAGCCAGAGCCGTTGAGAATTTCGGAAATTCCGAACCGTTCCATTATGATCTTGTGGTAATGGATATCATGATGCCGGTCATGGACGGGCTTGAGGCAACGCGCATTATCAGAAATTTGGGAAGGCCGGACACCGAAAAGGTTCCGATAATTGCAATTACGGCAAATGCTTTTCCGGAGGATACAAAGGCCTCCCTTGACAGCGGCGCCAGCAAAGTTATTACAAAGCCTTACAGCAGGCGCTTTTTCGAG
>CAZCPW010000195.1:0-3084 GCA_964499925.1 uncultured Lachnospiraceae bacterium | reverse complement strand
ATATGAGAATTATATTTATCAGACACGGAGATCCCGATTATTCAATCGATTCGCTTACCGAAAAGGGCTTCAGAGAGGCTAAGCTTCTCTCTGAAAGGGTAAAGAACTGGAAGGTTGACGCGGCTTTTGTTTCTCCTTTGGGGCGGGCTAAAGACACGGCTTCTTTTTCGCTTGAAAAACTTGGTATGAAGGCAACGACATGCGATTGGCTCAGGGAATTTGACTATAGCGTCCTTCATGAAGATGAAGAGCGTGTTAAGGTTCCGTGGGATTTTTACCCGGAGACCTGGACCAAGTATGAAGACAGTTTCAGCAAGGATAAGTGGACGGATATTCCGATTCTTAACAATCCGGGTCTTAAGGGCGGAAATGAAAAGGTTAAGAACGGAATTGACGAAATTTTAAAAGAGTACGGATATTCAAGATACGGGAACTTCTACAAGACCGACGGTACCGGCAAGGATAAGACAATAGTTTGTTTCTGCCATTTGGGTGTTATCTGCGTAATACTCGGCCATCTCTTAAATGTATCTCCGGTGGTATTGTGGCATGGGCTCTTCCTTGCGCCGACCTCCGTAACCGTCGGAGCCTTTGAGGAACGCACGAAGGATCACGCATATTTCAGACTTCAGGCTGTGGGTGACACGAGGCACCTTACGGAAAACGGCGAGCCTGTTTCGAGTGCAGGATATTTTACCGATACGTTTATGGGGTGATACGATGATAAGCTTTTTAAGAGGAATTCTTGAAGAATCAAGACCGGGCCGACTGATAATCGATGTTTCGGGAATCGGCTTTACCGTTCTTGTTTCCGATTCGATGAGGGAGGAACTTCCCTCAATAGGCAATGAGGTAAAGGTCTATACGTATATGAGTGTCAGAGATGACGGCATGAGCCTTTATGGTTTCCTTACAAGGGATGCGCTTGATCTTTTCAATATGTTAATCGGAGTAAACGGAGTCGGACCGAAGGGCGCGCTTGCCATTCTTGACACATTTTCGGTTTCAAAGATAAAGTTTTACATCGCATCGGCCGATTCAAATGCACTTTCAAAAGCGCCTACCATCGGAAAGAAGACCGCAGAGAGGATTATTGTAGATCTCAGGGATAAGGTTAAGAAAGAAGAAATCTGGCTTGACGGAGAGCCCGCAGATACATCCGAAGGCGGAAGCATGATTACTGACGACGCAAAAGATGCAATCGAAGCATTGGTTGCACTCGGCTATGACAGAAAATCTTCACAGGCTGCGGTTATGAAGATTGAACATATCGAAGAGCTTGATACGAATCAGATATTAAAGCTTGCTCTTTCATATATGTATTAAAGGTGATGTATGGAAAGAATGATTGAAACGAGCTTCACGACGGAGGATGTAAAGATTGAAGGTTCCCTCCGCCCGGAGTTTTTAAAGGATTATATCGGTCAGGAAAAAGTAAAAGAAATCATGAAGGTCTATATCGATGCGGCAAAGAAACGTAACGATTCCTTAGACCACGTGCTGTTATACGGACCTCCCGGACTCGGAAAGACGACGCTTGCAGAGATAATTGCGCATGAAATGGGCGTGAATATCAGGATTACAAGCGGACCCGCAATTGAAAAGCCCGGAGACATGGCCGCAATTTTAAGTTCCCTTCAATCGGGCGACCTTCTTTTTATAGACGAAATTCACAGACTTAACAAACAGATAGAAGAAGTTCTTTATCCTGCTATGGAAGATTATTCCCTGGATATTATGATAGGAAAGGGACCGAGCGCAAAGTCCATCAGACTGGATCTTCCTAAATTCACCTTAGTGGGTGCAACCACGCGGGCGGGTCTTCTTTCGGCTCCGTTAAGAGACCGTTTCGGGGTTATTCAAAAGCTTGAATTTTACAATATCGATGAACTTGCAACCATTATCAGACATTCGGCAAAAGTTTTAAACGTTAAAATCGATGCCGAGGGTGCGGATGAACTGGCAAGAAGAAGCCGCGGAACGCCGAGACTTGCAAACCGTATGCTTAAGAGAGTCAGGGACTTTGCTGAGATTAAGTATGACGGAGTGATAACAGGCGACGTTGCCCGTACGGCGCTTGATCTTATGGATGTTGACAGGATGGGACTTGACCACGTCGACAGAAATCTTTTGACTACCATGATAGAGCTTTACAAGGGTGGTCCCGTTGGACTTGATACTTTAGCTGCTTCCATCGGAGAGGATGCGGGTACGATAGAAGAGGTTTACGAACCTTACCTATTAAAGAACGGATTTATTATGCGAACCCCAAGAGGCAGGTGCGTAACCGACCTTGCGTACAGCCATTTGGGTATTGAAAATGAGGCATAGGAAATATATAATAATTTGTGTCTGTTCATTGAAAAGAATGTGAATGGAATTTAATTTTAAGTCATCGAGAGTGTATCACAGGGGGTAACCTTAATGGCGGCCAAAACAGATGCTGAGGTAATTATCGGAGGGAAGGTGCTTCGTTTAAGCGGTTATGAAAGCGAAGAATACCTTCAGAAGGTTGCCCAGTATATCAACAGTAAATTATCCGAATACAACAGAATAGAAAGCTTCAGACGCTCGCCTGTGGATATGCAGAATGTTCTGCTTGAGATTAACATTGCCGATGACTATTTTAAGGCGAAGAAACAGATTTCTCTTTTGGAAGAGGAAATCAGCGCCAAGGAAAAAGAACTCTATGATTTAAAGCATGAGCTCATTGCCGCACAGATAAAGCTTGATACAAGTGAAAAGAATGTAAAAAGTCTTAAAAGCGATTTGGATGAATCCTCCAAAAAGCTTATACGTCTCGAAACAGAGCTTAAGATGAATTAAAGGCTGTAGAGATACAGCCTTTTATAGTGGGTATAAATATGGAACTGCTTTCGCCTGCCGGAAATTTTTCGGGTTTTATTGGGTGTTTAAATGCAGGATGTGATGCGGTTTACCTTGCCGGCAAGGAATTCGGTGCAAGGGCATATGCCGATAATTTCTCAGATGAGGAAATTGTTAATGCAATCATTATCGCACATCTGAACGGAGTAAGAGTTTATCTTACCGTAAACACTCTTATAAAAGAAAAGGAATTTTCGG
>CAZCPW010000194.1:0-3090 GCA_964499925.1 uncultured Lachnospiraceae bacterium | reverse complement strand
TTAAAGGCAGAATTCACTCTTTGGAATCCTTCGGTGCGGTTGACGGACCCGGCATCAGATATCTGATCTTTCTCAAGGGCTGCAATATGCGTTGTCAATACTGTCACAACGTAGATACATGGAATCCCAACACGGACAATCTCATGACAGCCGATGAAATATTGGATAAAGCGGAACGTTACAAGAGCTACTGGGGAAAAGAAGGCGGCATCACCGCAAGCGGCGGAGAAGCTTTGCTTCAGATAGATTTTCTGATTGAACTGTTTAAAAAAGCTCACGAAAGAGGCATCAATACAAACCTTGATACGGCAGGTCAGCCGTTTACAAGGGAAGAGCCTTTTTTCTCAAAGTTTAACGAGCTTTTAAAGTATACCGATCTTGTAATGCTTGATATCAAACATATCGATGACGAGGAGCACAAGAAACTTACCGGCTTTACAAATAAGAATATCCTTGATTGTGCTCATTACCTTTCCGAACAGAATATTCCCATGTGGATACGTCACGTACTTGTCCCCGGCATTACCGATGTGGATGAATATTTATTGAAGACAAGAGAATTCATAGATACATTAAATACCGTCATGAAAGTAGAAGTACTGCCCTATCATACCCTTGGCGCTTACAAGTGGAAGGAGCTCGGCATTCCGTACAAGTTGGAAGGTGTAGAACCGCCCACTGAAGAGCGTATAAAGCACGCAAAAGAAATTTTGGAATTCTCAAAGTATTAAAAATCTATTGTTTATTCAAAAGGTCTTGTAATGAAACTGTGTTTGTATTACAATTCCTTTGATAAATTTGTATCAAACATTATGATACGTTCATCTTAGGAGGAAAAGATTATGGCATTTGTTATTTCAGATTCTTGTGTATCTTGTGGTTCCTGTGAGTCACAGTGTCCCGTTCAGGCAATTTCATCAGGCGATCAGCACTATGAAATTGATGCTACAAAGTGCGTTTCATGCGGAGCATGTGCTGCACAGTGTCCTGTACAGGCAATTTCAGAGGAATAATTGTTTAATGTAAAGTAAGAAAAAGCCCGAGGCATCTGCCTCGGGCTTTTCTTTCTTTATTGTTGTTTATAATCTCTTGCAAGATTTGCGAATTTGGTAAGTTCGGGCAGCCATGCAAGCTCTATCGTGCCAATCGGGCCGTTACGCTGCTTAGCTACTATAATTTCCGAAATACCCTTCTTATCTGTCTCCTTATTGTAATAATCATCTCTGTAAATAAACATTACAACGTCGGCATCCTGCTCTATGGCTCCGGATTCACGAAGGTCCGAAAGCATCGGCCTGTGATCGGGTCTTTCCTCAACCTTACGGGACAACTGTGAAAGTGCAATTACGGGAACCTGAAGCTCTCTTGCGAGTGCCTTTAAGGAACGGGATATATCCGAAATTTCCTGTTGTCTCGAATCCGAACTTCTTCCCGAGCCCGACATCAACTGTAAATAGTCTATCATCACCACAGAGAGGCCATGCTCAAGCTTGTATTTACGGCACTTTGAGCGAAGCTCGCCTATACTGATGCCGGGGGTATCGTCAATAATAAGTTTGGACTCGGCGATGCTCGTAGCACCCTCAATAAGGCTTTCCCAATCGGAGTCGTTCAAATTACCTGTACGCAGCTTTTGCGCGTCTACTCCGGACTGTAAGGAAAACAAGCGGTTTACGAGCTGTTCTTTTGACATTTCCAGGGAGAAGATGGCACAAGCTTTGTGTTGTTTAAAAGCAATGTTCTGAGCAATGTTTAATACGAATGCGGTCTTTCCCATTGAAGGACGTGCAGCTATCAATATAAGGTCCGAAGGCTGAAGGCCGGCAGTCCTGTAGTCAAGGTCGGTAAATCCGGTTGCTATTCCTGTTACTGCCCCCTTATTTTGCGCTGATGCCGAAATTTTGTTAAGTGCATTGCTGACAACTACATTTATGGGAACATAGTCACCCGCGTTTCTCTTTTGGAGTACCTTAAAAATCTTCTTTTCGGCCTCATCCATGATGGACTCAACGCTGTCTTTTTGGACATAACATTGATTCTCAATATCCTCGTTTACCTTTATAAGCTTTCGCAGGTTTGCTTTATCCGCAACTATCTTGGCATAGTATTTGATATTTGCAGCGGTCGGTACGCTGTCAAGAAGGTCCTTTACGTACTCAAGGCTCGAAACCTCCGGAGGGACATCCTTTTCCTTAAGCCTGTCCTGAAGAGTTACCAAATCAACCGGTTTACCCTCGTTGCTAAGCTCAATCATCGTATCAAAGAGGATTTCATGCTGCTTTACGTAGAAGTCATCGCCCAAAAGCATTTCGGATGCAACCGTAATGGCATCCTCATCCATGAGCATGGCTCCGATAACCGACTTCTCGGCCTCAATGCTGTTAGGAAGAACTCTTTTCTGAAATTCTTCAGCCATTTTCCGATACCCTCACCTTTAACTTTCCGACAACCTCCGGATGAAGCTTAACATTCAATTCGTAGGTGCCGAATGCTTTAATCGGCTCATCAATAACAATTTTCTTTTTATCAAGCTCTATGCCGAACTGTTTCTTTGCCTCCTCGGCAATTTCCTTGGAAGAAACGGAGCCGAATACCTTTCCGCCTTCTCCGCCCTTTATCTTGACGATAACGGTAAGCTTCTCAAGCTCGGCTGCAAAAGCCTTTGCTTTTTCAAGATTTTCTTTGGCAATCTTTTCCTCATTGGCCTTTTGAAGCTTTAAAGTATTTAAATTTTGAGGGGTCGCCTCCAATCCCAACTTCTTGGGAATAATAAAATTACGTGCATATCCGTCATTAATTTCAAGAATCTGACCTTTCTTTCCCAGGGTCTTTACATCTTCAAGCAATATTACCTTCATACTAAATTTCTCCTTCTTTTATCATTTCGGAAAGGGTATCCTTAAGAAGCCCAATCGCATCCATCACAGTAGTATCCGGAAGCTGAGCGCCTGCAATGCTCATATGGCCGCCGCCGCCCAGTTTCTCCATTACAATCTGGACATTCAGTTCATCTATGGATCTCGCACTTATATAGACCTGATTGTTGTAGTAAGTGAATACAAAGCTTGCCTTTACACCCTTAATATTCAA
>CAZCPW010000193.1:0-3161 GCA_964499925.1 uncultured Lachnospiraceae bacterium | reverse complement strand
AGCCTCATGCAGCCCGAGGATATGCTTTTGGAAGTATCTTCGACCGGAATGGGCGATTACAGGGAGCCCTTTATAGAGCTTGAATATGCGGATTCGTCAAGGACTTCGGACTTCATCTTTAAAGAAGCCAAGGTAATGGATGAAGCGGAGCTTTCAAAAACTCTTCCGAATGCACTCGGAGCTTCCGCACAGCTTAAGGTGACTTTACGAGAAAGAAACAAGGATGCGGAGCTTGATTTGTACTACACGGTATTTGAAGAGTGCAATGTAATCACGAGGCGCGCAGTCCTTAGGAATAAGGGAAGCGAAAGCCTTAAGATACACAGATTCTTAAGCCTGCAGCTTGACCTTGATGATGACGATTTCGTTCTTTCTTCATTTACGGGTGCTTGGGCACGCGAAATGCACAAAAAGGACATTAAGGTTTCGGCCGGAAATGTTGTAAACAGTACAAACTGCGGCGTTTCCTCAAGCAGAAACAATCCTTTCGTAATGCTCACCGAAGCCGATACGAGCGAGGCTTACGGAGAGGGCTACGGATTTAACCTTCTTTATTCCGGAAATCATTATGAAGCGGCAGGAGTGAACGGATTCTTTAAGACAAGATTCGTATCGGGCATCAATCCTCAGGGCTTTTTGTGGGAGTTAAATCCCGGAGAAGAGTTTGAAACGCCGGAAGCGGTCATGACCTTCTCGGACAAGGGTTACAGAGGAATCTCCCTCAATATGCAGCATTTTGTAAGAGAGCATATTGTAAGGGGTGCATATAAAAAGAAACCTCGTCCCATCTTACTTAATTCATGGGAAGCCGCATACTTCAACATCAGCGAGAGTAAGCTATTAAGCCTTGCAAAGAAAGGCAAGGAAGCCGGAATGGAACTCTTCGTAATGGATGACGGATGGTTTAAAGGCCGCAACAGCGACACGTCTTCCCTCGGCGACTGGACAGTTGACGAAAAGAAGCTTCCGGGCGGAATAGAAGGACTTGCAGGCAAGATACACGAGATGGGCATGGACTTCGGTATCTGGGTAGAGCCTGAAATGATAAATGAAAACTCGGATCTTTACAGGGCACATCCCGAGTATGCGATGCAGGTACCGGGACGCGAAACGGCACTCGGCAGGAATCAGTTGAATCTCGATCTTACAAACGAAGAGGTGGTTGAATACGTGATTTCCGCAATGAGGAAGGTTTTCTCCGTTAAGGGCGTCAATTACGTAAAGTGGGATATGAACCGTACCTTTTCGGATGTTTATTCAAAGGTTTACAAAAATCAGGGCGAGACGATGCACCGTTATTACATCGGCCTTTACCGGATTTTGAAGACTCTCACGGAAGAGTTTCCGGACATCCTCTTTGAGGGCTGTGCCGCGGGCGGAAATAGATTTGACTTAGGTGTTCTTTGTTATTTTTCCCAGATTTGGGGAAGCGACGACACAGATGCCTTGGAAAGAATGGATATCCAGACAGGCTACAGCTACGGTTATCCGATGTCTGTCATGACGGCTCACGTAAGTGCGGTTCCGAATCACCAGACCTTGAGGCTGAGCCCCATAGAGACGCGCTTCAACATCGCTTCTTTCGGAGTGCTCGGTTACGAGATAAATCTCAATGAAGTTTCGGGCGAGGAGTTTGAAAAGATTAAGCTTCAGGTCCGGACCTATAAGGAATGGAGAGAGGTGTTCTTTTTCGGTGACTTCTACCGAGTAAGGGACGATGAATGGATGGTTGTAAGCCCCGATAAAAAGAAAGCGGCGGCGGTTGTATTCAACAGACTTTGCGCACCGAACGATTTTTACAGAAAGCTTCGTACCGTCGGACTTTCGGAGGACACCTACTATCACGTTTACAACGTGGCATTAAAGCACGACATCAAGCAGTTCGGGGGTCTTATAAACCAGGCGTCTCCGATTCGTATTAAGCCCGATTCCCTGATACTTAAGGCCGTTTCGAAGTTTTACAAGATGGACGGCGAGACGGAAGACTACATCGTCAAAGGGCTTACTCTTAACAATGCGGGTATTAAACTGACCCAGGCCTTCGGCGGCACGGGCATCAACAACGAAACAAGACTGTTTCAGGATTTCGCTTCGAGAATGTATTTCTTCGAAGCCGTGGATTAGTACATTACCGGAAGGGTAAATATAAAGGAGGAAAGAAATGAGTAATTCCAAAAAGCGCGAGCCTATGTCGCAGGAAAAGAAAAATCTGATTTTTTATCCGATAGGCACCATAGGACGTGACGCAATTTATCAGCTGTTTGCAAACTATCTGTATACCTACGCTTTGTTTACAAGGCAGCTTACGGATGCACAGCTCGTGGCCATTACGGCAATCATGGTCGGAGCAAGAATTTTCGATGCTTTAAACGATCCCGTCATGGGAAATATCATCGAAAGAACCAGGACAAAGTGGGGCAAGTTCAAACCATGGCTCCTTGCCGGAATTTTGAGTACGGCCTTTGTCGTAATATTTATCTTCAATACGAACCTTCAGGGGTGGGCATTTATCTGGGCCTTCGGAATCTGCTATTTCCTTTACAGCATCACCTACACCATGAACGACATTTCCTATTGGGGAATGGTTCCTTCACTTTCGGAAGACGCAAACAAGAGAAACCAGTTTACTTCACGAGCAACGCTTTTTGCAGGTATCGGCGGAACGATGGTAACAATCCTCGTACCCATGCTTACGGCAGGAGAGAAGGCAATCGGCGGAAACGCACAGACGGCATACGGAATCATTGCGTGGGTAATCTGTATTGCGGCTCCCGTATTTATCAGCTTCTTACTCCTTGGGGTTAAAGAAAACAGAAACTACGAAAAAGAAGAAGTTCCCCCGGTTTCCTTTAAGAAGATTATTTCAACCTTCACCGGAAACGATCAGCTTATGTGGATTGCCCTTGCATTCATACTTCAGCAGGTTGGCAACGGCATCATCCTCGGCGGTATCGGTTCGACCTTCATCTATTTTGACTTCGGCTATGACGGAGCAAAGTATTCGCTCTTCTCAACCGTAGGTATGGCGGCAACGGCAATATTGATGGTAGCTTACCCCGCAATCTCACGTAAGATTAACCGTAAGCCTCTTATGAGATATATGACGATAATCGCGGTAATCGGATATGCTCTTATGCTCATTCCGGGATTAATGCTTCCCG
>CAZCPW010000192.1:0-3163 GCA_964499925.1 uncultured Lachnospiraceae bacterium | reverse complement strand
GGCTAAGACTTGAAGTATCAACCTTCGGCTCCGTATATACGCCAAAAGAAACCGCGTCAATAAGGTTGCCGATTCCCTGACTGGAAGATGCAGAATAAATTGACGTAAAGCCAAAGACAACTTCAGTAACGCCTCTCGGCACCTTATAAGTTCCGTAATACGTTACCCATTCATAATTTTCATCGGGAGCAACTACAACCTGATATGTCTTGTTGTTTCCGCTGTATTTCACTTCATAGGTATTTCCCTTTTCAAGCTCGCCCCATTTGGCTTCAGCTTCCGAGACGATCTGTTGGAATATATCGGGGTCGGTTTTTTCATCCTGACTGTTTTTTCTGTAAACATCCGTGTCACCGACAGAAAGTGCAGGGCCTACGACAATAGCCATTTCATCCTTACCCTGTCTGCCTCTGTGGGCAACACTCCAGCTTAAAGTTTCTCCCGGTATTGCACTTACCTCCTGGTAAAGGCTTGCAACCTCCCAGGCATTAAGCTCTGCAATGTAAGAACCGTTTTTAGGATTTATGCTTCCTTTGCTGGTCTTCTCATATGTCTGTCCCCACTCCATGTTCAGATCCCAGGCGGTTGTATGCCATGCATATATGCTTTCACCGGTTCTCATGCAGGAACCGTATGCTGTTTTTATTGTTTCAAAACTACCGTTTAAAAGTTTATCCGAAAGGACCTTAAAGCGATAGATTGTTGAACCATTATATTTTACAACCACATGGTCGCCGTATTTCAGTCCGGTAATGGTTGCCTTGCCGTCTGCATACGTCGCCGTTCCCGTTACGTTGTCATGAAGGCAAACCGTACTCGGATTACCCAATGTCTGCTTACCGTGTTCACTAATTGATTTTTTGCAATTTACCTGCCTGTTTACTACCTCATAGGTCAGCTCTTCATACTCGGGAAAATCGGATGTGGTAAGTGTTGCCGTAATAGATTCCGTCAACTTGTCTTCGTTACTGTATGACGGTTCTCCGATTTCTACTTTGCTAACCGAAGGGGCACTGTAAACACCGAAGGTAACATCATCCAACAAGTTACCTGAATTTAATGACATATCAGTCGAATTATAGGTTCCCTCTGTTCCCAATGCCACAAAGCCGAAGACAGTCTCAGCCTGTCCTTCCGGAACTGTGTATGTATCGCTGTAAGACTTCCATTCAAGTACATCGCTGCAAAGGTATACCTGATACTTATTATTTGCATAGGTAGTAGTAATTGACTTACCTATCATGTCTGCATTTATGGCACCCAGTGTTGCCACAACATTCATGAATAAGTCAGCTGTATTGACGTCTGCCTTTTGATATCCTGAATATGAATTTTCTACGTTACTTATATTAATTGCAGGACCGATTACGACAGCCATCGTATCGGCTCCCGATGAATTTGTGTTGCTTCTGTGCTTTAGACTCCAAGTCAGAGTCTGTCCTGCTTCAGTCTTTATTTCCTGATAAAGGCCCGACTTTTCATTGGCACCGCAAAGTTCGGCAGCGTTGTCGCCGTTTGTTCCGTCATTTGAATTTATTCTATCACCATAGTAATCACTGTCACTACTACTCTTTCTGTTCTCAGCAGTCTTCTTTCCTATTTCGATAAAATGATTAGCCGCAGTTGTATGCCAGCCGTAAACATCTGTTGATTCGAAGAACAAATTGCGGGGCGTAAGAGCGTTATCGTCAGCATTCTTGTCCGATGCTTCCCCTGTGATTTCAAAACTTCCGTTTAAAAGTTTATCCGAAAGAGTCTTAAAACGATACAGCACGTTTGTTTCGGTTGTTTTTGTAGCCTCTGCTGCTTTTGCACCTTCTGCTGCATCTGCTGCTTTTTCCGATTCGCCGGCTTTTTCTGTCACACTGTAAATCTCAATATGATCGCCGTATCTGAGACCTGTAATCGTAGCAGTACCATCGCTTACCGTAAGTTCACCGGTAATTTCGGCATGATGCTTCTCGTTATCTGTCAGTGTCCCCATGTCGCCGCTTTGGTGTCCGTGATTACAACTGTACCTGTTTAATACTTTGTAATAAAGTTTTGTGCCGCTTTCAGGCATATTGATAACCGAAACAGTTGCGGTAATGCTCTGTGAAAGTCCTTCTCCCGATACGGAAGTAGACTTAAGTGTAACCTGTATATCGTTAGCCTCGCTAAGTGTCGAAATGCCACCGTTTAAGTATGTGACAAGTTTTACAAGCCTCTCGATATTGAGCCTGTCGGAAACTGTCTCAACAAGTACGAAATCGTCGTGATTGTCTTCGTCTATAAGCTTATATTCATAAAGGGTATCAATTATATCGTTTACACTTTCCGAAACCTCGAGGTAATAGTTGAGCTTCTCCTCGCTGTCCGTAAAGCCCTTATAGGCAGTCTTAAACTCATCCACTGTGGGAAGTGCATTAATACGCACCTGAAGAGCATCAAAATCTATATCCGCATAAATATCGTTTGTGGATAAATCATTGGTCGATAAATCATTTGCCGATGCGTCGTTTTCCGAAATGTCACTCTCGGATGCATCATTTGCCGAAACGTCTAAAGCATCTGTATTATTGCCCGATGTGCTTTCGGTGTTATTTCCGGATGTGCTTTCATCATTGTCCGATAAACCTTCACCGTTTTCCGATGAATTTTCATCGTTTCCCGAGGAACTAACGTCGTTTTCGTTATTTTCATCGTTCAATTCGTCATTGTCGGAAGATGATTCGTCTTCGGAACCCGGCTCTTCACTTTCTTTATCCTGTTCGTGATTGCCTTCAGAATCCGCATCCTGATTCTGAATCCCGCCATCACCTTCGTTTGATTCTTCACCGTCCGGGTCGGCTTCAGATACCTCCCCTCCGACGTTTTCCGCATCCTGCTCCTGTACGGATTCCTGTACATCTTCCGCCAAAAGGAGCAAGTCAACATTCGTAATGACAAGAGACGCTGCAAAAATAAGTGCCATCCATCTTGTCGCCAACTGTTTCAAATTTCTCTTCATCAAAAAGCCTCCTGCACAGCACATTCTCTATAATCCCACCTACTCTACAACGCGACAGTAAACATGAAATTAACACTAAATTTTCAAAAAGCGAGGCAAAATCAGCTCGTTCGGAGTTGAAAAACGGGGCAAAAAATCCCGTTCTTTTTCCACAAAGAACGGGATTATTTCCTC
>CAZCPW010000191.1:0-3173 GCA_964499925.1 uncultured Lachnospiraceae bacterium | reverse complement strand
CTTGGCTCTCCCTTTGGGAGAGCTGTCACCGGAGGTGACTGAGAGGGCTTAGGTGCCCGAGCGAAGCGAGGACGGAGAGGGCTTGCCTCTCCCTTCTTGGCTCTCCCTTTGGGAGAGCTGTCACCGGAGGTGACTGAGAGGGCTTAGGTGGCCGAGCGAAGCGAGGACGGAGAGGGCGAGGGAAAGCCGAGTGGACGCGGTTTATAAAATCCACCTTGCGCATTTCCCCGCAATCCCTTATAATCCAAATCAAAGCAGAACTTGATTTCTTTTTTCTTTATCAGTCAATCTGATGTCTATTGATTTCATTAAGATTCCTGCTTATTAATCCCAATTTTTTAATACGCAGGAGAGAAATCGACAGCATCACTCTCCTGCCTCAGAAAGGAGAGATGCATATTGACAAAGGAAGAGATGTATCATCTTAAGGACTTAGAACGCCTAAAGCGGTATCGTCCGATGAAGCACGATTTTCTGTGCGATAACCCGGATGAAATGTTGTGTAAACCCATGGCAGAAAGAGCCGAATATTTAAAAGGACAGCGGAAAGGAGTAAGCGAAATGTGTGATACAAGCGAAGAAATTAGAGAAGAAGGCCGTCAAGAAGTGCTTGAAGAAATGCGCAAAGAAATGCGTGGCTTAACTGAAGAAACAAGAGAAGAAGGCCGCAGGGAAGTACGTGAAGAAATGCGTAACTTAACCAAAGAAATAAGAGAAAAAGGCCGCGAAGAAGGTCGAGCCAAAGGAGTTGCCGAAGAGCAGGCACGCATGATTGTGAATATGCTTCGAAACGGATTGTCAATGGAACAAATCACTGCCATTACGGATATGAGTGAGGCGGCTGTTTTACAATGCATTAGAAATTAGCTTGCTTGGTTTCGCTTTAAAAGCCATCAGCCCCTTGTTTAAAAGTTAAAAAGATGATATAGTAACTTTGTGCGAAAAATTAAGTAATGGAGGCTATTTTTAATGGTAAGCCAGAAAGTTAAGATTATAAACCCCACAGGGCTAGACCTAAGACCTGCCGGCATCCTATGTAAGGAAGCAATGCAATTCAAGTCCTTGATTACATTTTCGTATCGAGAGAATACAGCAAATGCCAAGAGCGTGTTAAGTGTTCTTGGAGCTTGTATAAAATGTGGCGATGAAATTGAATTCGTATGTGAAGGTGAAGACGAGGAACAGGCTTTGAACAAGCTTGTTAAAGTCGTTGAAAGCGGTCTTGGCGAATGATATTGATCAAATCCCCCGTTTCGATTACGAAATGGGGGATTTTTTTACCTTTAATTTGATAATAATTTTTGGAGGATGATACATGCTTAATTACACTCGTTACAAGAGGAACCCCGTATTCAAATATGCGGATCGCACCTGGGTGGACCGAGAAATCGAGAAGGCCCCCATCTGGTGCAGCGTCGATTTAAGAGACGGAAACCAAGCCCTTATCGACCCGATGCCGGTCGATGATAAAATTGAATTGTTTGAATATCTTGTAAAGCTCGGCTTCAAGGAGATCGAGGTCGGCTTTCCCGCGGCAAGCCAGATTGAGTTTGATTTTTTAAGGCAGCTTATTGAAAAAAAACTTATTCCCGACGACGTGCGCCCTCAGGTGCTTACCCAATGCAGGGAGGAACTTATTGACAGGACCTTTGAGTCCATCAAGGGCTGCAAGGAGGCGATAGTTCACATCTACAATTCAACTTCCGTGCTCCAGCGTGACGTCGTGTTCCACATGGATAAAGAACAAATAAAGCAAATCGCGATAGACGGCACCAGAATGGTCAAGGAACGTGAAAAGAACTTCGACGGAAAAATTATCCTGGAGTATTCACCCGAATCCTTTACCGGCACCGAGCCCGAATATGCCATGGAAGTCTGCGAAGCGGTTCTTAAAGAATGGGGCGCCTCCAAGGACAGGCAGGTCATCATCAACCTTCCTTCTACGGTTGAAATGACGACTCCCAATGTATATGCGGACATCATCGAGTGGTGCAATAAGAGCTTCCAAAACCGTGAAGCCGTTATCTTAAGCGTCCATCCCCACAACGACAGAGGAACCGGCGTTGCGGCAACGGAGCTTGCACTTTTGGCAGGTGCGGACCGTGTCGAGGGAACTCTCTTCGGAAACGGAGAAAGAACCGGAAACGTTGATGTCTTAAACATCGCCTACAATATGTTCTCCCAGGGTATCAATCCCGAGCTCAATATCGAAAATGTAAATGAAATCATTGAAATCTATGAGCGCCTTGTAAAGATGCCCGTTCATCCGCGCCATCCCTATGCCGGCAAGCTCGTATTCACCGCTTTTTCCGGATCTCATCAGGATGCCATCAACAAGGGTGTTCAGGCTATGCGAGAAAGAAAAAGCGAATACTGGGAGGTTCCGTACCTTCCCATCGATCCCGCCGACATCGGCAGAAAGTACGAGCCGATTGTGCGCATCAATTCCCAGTCCGGAAAGGGCGGAGTTGCCTTTATCATGGATACTTACTTCGGCTTCAAACTTCCGAAGGCCATGCACAAGGAATTTGCCAACGTCATTCAGGCGCTTTCCGAGAAGCAGGGTGAGGTTTCGCCCGATGAAATCATGGATGCATTCGAACGTGAATATCTTGCACCGAGCTTTCCTTATCATTTCGAAAAGCTCAAGGTTGAAGATTACACAGGCGAACGCAGAAAAGACTTCGATACGGTCATCACTCTTGACTTTACCGATCACGGGAAAAAGAAAACTGTCAACGCTGCCGGAAACGGACCTATCGATGCTGTTAAGAGGGGCCTGATGGTTAACCTTAAGCTGGATATGAAGATTCTTGACTATGAAGAGCACGCCCTCTCCGCAGGCTCGAATTCAAAGGCTGCAGCCTACATTCATCTGATGGATACGAACACCGGAAAGACCACCTACGGCGTAGGCGTAAGTTCAAATATCACCCGTGCCTCCGTTTACGCCATCTTCTCGGCGATGAACAGGATATACAAATAGTTTTAATTCTTGGCTCTCCCTCTGGGAGAGCTGTCACCGTAGGTGACTGAGAGGGTCTTGGCTCTCTGCCCTCTCCGCCCTCGCTTCGCTCGGCCACCTCTCCCAGAGGGAGAGGCAAGGGTTTTAATCTATACTATCCAGGAATTTCTTTATCATAAAAGCACAGAAATAAGGGAATGTATAAATA
>CAZCPW010000190.1:0-3209 GCA_964499925.1 uncultured Lachnospiraceae bacterium | reverse complement strand
CTCATTCATCTTTACTTTAACTTAATCGGTACGACTTTGTTTATGATCGTGTTCTACTCACTGAATGCTTTCCTTGATTTTGCATTCTTGGATGATACCGCAAATGCCGCCGGAATTGCGGTTATTCACAGCTGCTTCAATATAGCTGCGACAATTGTTCTTTTTCCTTTTGCAAATGGGCTTGTTAAACTTGCCGAACTTTCAATTCCCGAAGGAAAAGGAAACGGCAAGGACGAAATCGATAATATTTACATTGATGACAGATTCTTGGAGCGTCCCGCATTCGCTATGGAGCTTTGCCGCACGAAGGCGCGTGAAATGGCCGTTAAGACAAAAGATGCCATTAATCTGGCGTTAGAGGATCTTATAAATTATGATCATGAAAAGTCACTTGAGGTTAAAAGGCTTGAGGCAGTTGTCGACAAGTATGAGGACGTCATCGGTTCGTATCTGGTAAAGCTTTCCGGTAAGAATCTTTCGGCTGATGACAGCAGGAGCCTGTCGATAATTCTTCACAGCATAAGCGACCTTGAAAGAATTTCCGACCATGCGCTTGATGTTTCCAAGGCCGCCGAAAAGATTAACACTAAGGGTCTTGCTTTCACCAAGAACGCAAAGATTGAGGTTGAGACGCTTTGCAGGGCGGTTTCCGATATCTGCAATATGACGATTGACGGATTCTGCAATGAAGATACGCAGAAAGAAATGCACGTAGAGCCTTTGGAAGAGGTAATCGATACGCTTTCAAAGAAGATTAAAAAGAACCACATTAAGAGACTTCAGAAGGGTAAGTGCTCGATTGACATGGGCTTCATACTTGAGGACATCTTAATCGGACTTGAAAGAGTTTCGGATCACTGCTCAAATATCGCAGTTGAAATGATTACCATCAATGACAATGATTACAATACCCACGAATATTTCAACAGCTTTTCAAATGAGGATCAGAAGGCTTTTGATGACGAGTACGAGCATCTTCTTGAGACTTACTCGATAAAGAAAAAGGAATCTTCGGACGAATCTGAATCAAACACTGAGGGTACAGAGGAAGAATCCAATCCGGAAAATTAATTTCGAAAATTCATAACAACAGAAATGCACGCTTTTTACTGCGTGCATTTCTTGCCATATAGGAAATTGCTTTGCAATCTTCTATATGGCACGCAAGGCACTGCGTGCCAATTATGCGCACTCGCGTGTAAGGTAAACGTCGCTAACGCGACCACGCTCGGCGCGAGCGTTCTGTAAAAAGAACGCTATTTTAAAGTATGGGAGGCAGATATGTCACTGATATACATAATTGAAGATGATGAGAGCATCAGGGAAATTGAGGAATTTGCACTTCAGAATGCGGGGCACAAAACTTTCGGGTTTTCATCCGCAAAAGAGTTTTACAAGAAGATTGAGGTAATTCTTCCGGACCTCTGCCTGGTCGATGTGATGCTTCCCGATGAAAGCGGAAACGATATTGTAAAGAAATTAAGGAGAAATCCTTCCACAAAGAAACTGCCCATTATCATGGTGACGGCAAAGGCGACGGAACTTGATCTCATAAAGGGTCTTGAAGACGGAGCCGATGATTATATCAAAAAGCCGTTTTCGGTAATGGAGCTTATTTCAAGAGTTAAGGCGTTGCTGAGACGCACCGAGAGAGAGGAACTTAAGGAGCTTAAGCTGGACGGCCTTGTCGTAAACAACGAAAGAAGAGAAGTCACGGTTGAAGGAAACCTCATTGAGCTTACCTTCAAAGAATTCGAACTTTTAAAGTATCTGATGGTAAACTGCGGTATAGCGGTTAACAGAGACGCAATCATGAATGCGGTCTGGGGAATCGATTACGAGCTTGAATCGCGGACGATAGACATGCATATCGCTTCGCTCAGAAAGAAACTTCTGAATTACGGGAAAAGAATCAAAACGGTCAGAAATGTAGGGTTTATGATAGAATGAAAAAAAGAATTAATTTGTGCCTGATATCCGTATCGGTGGCGGCAGTGGTTCTTACGCTTGTCTCGATAACCCTTGTGTACTATGAAATGCTGAAGGGCAGGGTCTTTGAAGACCTGAGTAAGGAAGCTTATGTGCTGGGAATTACTGTATTTTCGGATTATGAAGGAAACGAAAACCTCAGAAATGAGCTCATCGGTAATTCGGATGACATCAGGATTACACTTATCGATGCGGACGGAAATGTAATTTACGATAACCTCTACGACACCAAAGAACTTGGCAATCACGGTGACAGATCGGAGATTAAGGACGCCCTTGAAAGCGGAGAGGGTAAGGCTGTAAGACACTCCGATACGATGAATGAGGATATTTTTTATTATGCATATAAACTTGATAACGGAAATGTATTAAGGCTTGCAATGGAGGCGCAAAGCCTTTTTGTGGTATTCAGATCCGTTTCGCTTATCGTTCTGGCGGTCGTTAATGTCATCATCGGAATTTGCGTTTTCGTGTCGCAAATGCTTACAAAGGAAATACTTAAGCCGATAAACGGAGTTGCCGAGAATATCGGGAATACCGAATATATATCCCCGTATAAAGAACTTGAGCCTCTTTCAAAGACACTCAGGGCCCAGCACACGGACATTCTTTCTGCGGCTAAGGCTCGTCAGGATTTTACCGCAAATGTTTCCCATGAGTTAAAGACACCTCTTACCGCAATATCCGGTTATGCGGAGCTCCTTCAGGGAGATATGGTTGCCGAGGGACAAAGAAAGCATTTCTATGAAGAAATAAAAAAGAATGCGGACAGGCTATTGTACCTCATAAACGACATAATCAGACTGTCTGAGCTTGACAGAAAAGAACATGCACCCAACCTTGAGGAAATGGATTTATACGAAGTCGTAATGGAATGCAGCGATGAACTTTTGATAAATGCTCGTCAGCGGGATGTTGATCTTACATTCAGTGGCGAAAAGGCTATGATTCAGGGAAACAGGGATATGATAAAAGAACTTATCGAGAATCTCGTACAGAATGCCATCAGGTACAATAATCCCGGCGGGAAGGCCTGGGTAAATGTGGTTTCAAACGGGAATTATTCCATACTCGTCGTAAGGGACAACGGAATAGGCATACCGATAGGCGAACAGGAGAGAGTGTTTGAGCGTTTCTACAGGGTTGATAAGAGCCGCTCGAAGGCTACCGGCGGAACAGGTTTGGGACTTGCAATCGTAAAGCACATTGTAGAGCTTCAT
>CAZCPW010000189.1:0-3221 GCA_964499925.1 uncultured Lachnospiraceae bacterium | reverse complement strand
AGGTGACTGAGAGGGCTAGAGCTGTCACCGCAGGTGACTGAGAGGGCCTTGGCTCTCCCACGCGGAGCAATTTCCTATATAGCAAAAAAGACTATGGAAGAAATTTTCCACAGTCTTTTCCGAATTTTTATAAAATTTTATGAAATACCTGCCCCTGCGGGGAAATCTTTCTCGGGAACCAGCAATGAAAGGTCACCGTTTGCATCCTCTGCGCAAAGAAGCATTCCTTCGGACATAATTCCGGCTATCGGTTTGGGCTCAAGGTTTACTAAAACAGTAACCTTTTTCCCTACCATTTCGGAAGGTGAGTAGGCGGATTTGATTCCCGAAAGAATCGTTACCGTTCTGCTGCCGATTTGCACGGTGTTCTTTAGGAGCTTCTTCGATTTCGGAACTTCTTCGCAAGCGACAATCTTTCCGACCTGAAGCTGAAGCTTTGCAAAATCATCATAGGAAATAAGCGGCATAAGCTCTGCATCTATTACGTCCTCTTCAGACTCTTCTTTTTCAGGTTCGCCCGCAAGCTTTGCCATTTCGCGCTCATATTCCTGTCTCTGCGCTTCCTGTATCTCTTCAACCTTAACAAGAATTTCCTTTATATCCTTACGTGAGAAAAGAATCTTCGGCGAATCCGTAACACTCTTTCCTGACTCGTATAGGCCAAACTTATCAAGCGAATCGTAATCTCTTTCCGAAGCATTCAGCTGCGCAAGAATCGCATCCGAAGTCTCCGGCATAAAAGGTTTCAAAAGATTTGCGCCGATTACGATAGCTTCGGTGAGGTTGTACATTACCTCCTTTAAGCGATCCTTTTTGGAATCATCCTTTGCAAGAACCCACGGCTCTGTTTCGTCGATATATTTATTTGAACGCTTAAAGATTGCAAAGACTTCGTTTATTGCATCCGCTACCTTTAAATCGTTCATCTTCGCAGTGACCTTGTCACGTGCGGATACGGTAATTTCTTTAAGCTCGTCATCAACGGCTTCCGCAGCCCCTGTCTTTGCAACCGTTCCGCCAAAGTACTTATTGGACATTGAAATGGTACGGTTTACAAGGTTTCCGAGGACATTTGCAAGGTCAGAATTATAGCGCTCCGTAATGAGTTCCCAAGTAATCGTTCCGTCGTTTTCGTAAGGCATCTCGTGAAGTACGTAATAGCGCACCGCGTCCACGCCGTACAAAGAAATGAGATCGTCGGCATAAATAACATTGCCTCTCGACTTGCTCATCTTTTCGCCGCCCTGCAGTAACCACGGATGTCCGAATACCTGCTTGGGAAGCGGCTCGCCGAGTGCCATCAGGAATATGGGCCAATAAATCGTATGGAATCTGACAATATCCTTGCCGATAAGATGTAAATCCGCGGGCCAAAGTTTTTTGTACTGCTCGCTTGAGTTGCCATCAGCATCATAGCCGATGCCTGTTATGTAGTTTGTAAGTGCATCAAGCCATACATAAACAACATGCTTTTCATCAAAGGTAACGGGGATTCCCCACTTAAAGGATGTCCTCGAAACGCAAAGATCCTGAAGTCCGGGAAGAAGGAAGTTGTTCATCATCTCATTCTTACGGGACACAGGCTGAATAAACTCAGGATGCGTATTGATATAGTCGATGAGTCTGTCTGAATACTTGCTCATTTTGAAGAAATACGCTTCCTCTTTGGCAGGCTTTACCTCTCTTCCGCAGTCGGGGCACTTGCCGTCCTTGAGTTGTGACTCTGTCCAAAATGACTCGCAAGGAGTGCAATACATTCCTTCATATGCGCCCTTGTAAATATCACCTTGGTCATAAAGTCTCTTGAAAATCTTCTGGACCTGCTCTTCATGAGGCTTGTCCGTTGTACGAATGAACTTGTCATAAGAAACGTTTAAGTTGTCGCATACGTTTTTGATGATTCCGGCAACTTCGTCAACAAAAGCCTTGGGTGAAACCCCTGCCTGTGAAGCCTTTTCTTCAATCTTCTGTCCGTGTTCATCTGTTCCGGTTTGAAAAAAAACATCGTATCCTTCAAATCTTTTTTGTCTGGCTATTGCATCTGCCATTACAATTTCATAAGAATTACCTATATGGGGCTTACCGGACGTATAAGCAATCGCCGTTGTTAAATAATATTTTCCTTTATCTGCCATGTCTGACTCCTATCAAAAAAATTTCTTTTTCCTTTAAATAATTCCTATTGCTCCGAGCAAAAGGACCAGTGCGCCAAGCGCTATTCTATACCATCCGAACACTTTGAAGTCGTGTTTTCTGATGTAGCCGAGCAAAAATTTAATCACAACCATTGATACCAAGAAGGCCACAACCATTCCCGTCAAAAGGATAGCCGCTTCAAGGGTTGTAAATGAGAATCCGAATTTAACAATCTTGAGTAAGCTTGCTCCGAACATAACGGGAATTGCAAGGTAAAAAGTATACTCGCAAGCCGCCATTCTCGAAACGCCGATTAGCAAAGCTCCCACTATAGTCGCACCGGACCTCGAAGTACCGGGGAAAATTGCGGCTATGACCTGAAAAATTCCTATTAAAAGAGCGGTCGTATAAGTGATATCGGCTACCGTATTAATCTTTGCGTTCTTGCCTTTGTGAAAGGTTTCCACGACTATAAAAGCAACGCCGAAAAGAATAAGCATAATCGCCACGGTCGTGTAATTATAGAAAAGTTCTTCAAACAAATCATCAAAAAGAACGCCGACTATCGCCGCCGGGATTGTCGAAACCAAGATGTGAAACCAAAGGCTGAAAATATCTTTCTTAATATAGGCTCCGATTCCGTTTGTCGATAAAGGTTCGGAATTGTTCTTTTTCCCGAAAGGCCAGATGTTCTTCCAAAAAATAAGAACCACCGCAAGGATTGCTCCGAGCTGAATCACGACCTCAAACATGCTGTAGAACTCGTCGCTTACATCAAGCTTTACGAATTCATTCAGAATTATCATGTGACCCGTGCTGCTAATCGGAAGCCACTCGGTAATTCCCTCAACTATTCCGAATAATATGGCTTTTAAAATTTCAATCATTATGTGCTCCAATAACTATCAAGACTTCAACGAGTATAGCACAGACACGGTTAAAATTAAATCCGTTTTGCTTGATTTCTAATATGAAAGTGTTATTATAATTTTCGCTTTTCTTAAGGAAGGATATAGGTAACAAACGATGGCAGGTTCAAAAACAGTTAAGGATATGACGGTCGGAAATCCGTTTAAGCTTGTGGT
>CAZCPW010000188.1:0-3222 GCA_964499925.1 uncultured Lachnospiraceae bacterium | reverse complement strand
TTCCGAAGGCCGCCGTGCGCCATCTGAAGTAGCTTACGTAGTCAGCTCCGTGAGCTATACTCTGCATGGTCCAAAGGGTAATCTGACCGGGACGCGGATTTGAAACGCCGGGCCAGATATTCCAGCCGTTTGCGCCTGTCTGCTGCTCCATGATACCGAATATATGCGAAACGCTTCTTGCTTCCGAAAGGTTCTTACTCCACCATCTGTCCTTGAACTCCTCCTCGGAGTGCTTCTCTCCTACGCGGTTAGGGAAGTTCGGGTATGAATCGTAGGTGTAGAAATCAAGGCTCTCCTTTGTCATTGCGTGATTGTCAAGGTGACCGAAGAGACCGTTTGTGGTGATGAAATCATCGGGCTTAATATATTTTCTGAGAATATCCGACTGCTCCTTTAAAAAGCTTCTTGCACTGTCGGATATGAACCTGTAATAATCAAGCATTTGATGAGGATTCTGAGCTGTATTCACCGTCGGTCTCGGAACACAGATTTCATCAAAATCGGTGTAGGTCTGATTCCAAAAGTCGGTTCCCCAGGCCGCATTTAATGCATCCAAATCTGCATATTTATGCATGAGCCATTCTCTGAAGGCAAGAGTATCGCTTTCGGAATAGAATACGTTTGTTTCGCAGTTTATCTCATTGTCAAGCTGCCAACCGATTATGCATTTCCTTTTTGCGTAGTGTTCGGCAAGTTTCTCCGTAATGATACGGGATTTTTCCCTGTAGATTTTTGAATTGTAATTGTAATGTCTGCGCGAGCCGTGCCTGTAAAGATTTCCGTTGATGTCGCAGTTTAATACTTCCGGATATTTCTTTGTAAGCCAGGCAGGCGGCGTTGCCGTCGGTGTCCCGAAGATTACCTTCATGCCCTTTTCATCGCATAAATCCAAAAACTCATCAAAGAAAGAATAATCAAACTTGCCCTCGGAAGGCTCCGTCTTATTCCAGGCAAACTCGGCAATTCTTATTACCGTAATGCCTGCCTTTAACATTCTGTCAAGGTCCGATGCCCAAAGAGCCTTATCCCACTGCTCGGGATAATAGCAGGTGCCAAGCCTAATATCTTTACCGTTTAAAATGTGTTTCATATGTACCCTCCGTGAGTTTATTCTTATATTTAATCCATATGAATTCCCGCGTCCAAACAAATATCTTTTAAAAGAAGCGGCTTATAGCCGATTAAATTTGCCGAGATATTTTTGTGCATACATTCCGGCACATCAATCCGGCTTCCGCTGTGTATATGGCCGTGAATATTTATACAAAAATCAAGCCCTTTCACCGGTTCATGAGAAAGTAAAATTTCCTTTGAAATAAAAACAGGACCCGTGTAAACCTCGTCAAAATATTTCTCATAATCATGGCGTCTGTCATGATTTCCTATGATAAGTATTTTGAGTGCGGCATCAATCTCATCGATATAGGATGGTTTTCCCACATCGCCGAGACTGATAAACACGTCGTCCTTTGTAACAAGATTATTTATATTCTTAAGTATTTCGGCCGGGCAAAGCCATTCCGGCCTGTCCTTGTCATCAAAATGAGTGTCCGAAATTACATAAACGCTTCCTTTGTCAAACCAATGTCTGAATACAGGGTAAATGTTCATACGTGCCTCCGCTTACCCTATTGTAGCATAGATTTTTCTTACTCCATATTCTTAACCGTAACTTTATTTTTACCGGTACGTTTTGATTCATATAACGCTTCGTCCGCAATCGCAATAAGATCGTGGATGTTGTCTGTAGTAACCGTAGGAGAAGGTGCTATACCGACGCCGACACTTACCGTTACATGAAGGGTTTCGCCATTGTAGCAGATTTCCGTCTGTTCAATCGCAGCGCGTACTTTTTCCGCGGTCTCGGCAGGCACATGTCCGCACTGCATTAAGAGTAAGAATTCCTCACCGCCCCAGCGGCAGAAATGGCTGTGTTCGCACATGACCCTAAGCGGAACGGACGCGATGGTCTTAAGCACCAAATCGCCGCATTCGTGTCCCCAGGTATCGTTTACACGCTTAAAATTGTCAATATCAAGCATGATAATCGCGGTATTCTGCTTTCTGTTTCGAACCAGCAGATTGTCAAAGTATTCCTGCATACCGAAACGATTGAAAAGCCCGGTCAGAGCATCGTGACGATAAAGAAACTCATATTTGGAATTTGCTTCTTTCATCTTTGTATGCGTTTCCTGACGGACATATTCCATTATCACCGAAATTGCAAAAATGGTAATGTAAAGCAAGGGAAACCGCAGCATAAAGGTTTCGCCGTATTGATAACGCAAAAGAGCTTTCCCTGTAGAAGACCAAAGGAAAAATATCATCATGACCTCAGTAGCCAGAGAAAGAACAAAGCCACCTTTTAAGCCGAATATCAAAAGCGAAAAGCTCGGTACAAGACATACCCACAGAATACTGAAACCATCCGGATTTCCGCTGACGGTAAAATATGCGAGTAACACCAGAGCCTCAATTCCGAATAGCAGATGTAAAACGTGATCGGCTTTTCGTGTTACCAGAGTAAGCACTAAATTTACAGTGCAGAAAATGCTGAATACAAAGGTTACATTTGCAAGAACGAGTTCTTTGGTACAAATGTTAACAATTGTCATTATCAAAGAAGTGAGAGAAATGGCACCATTGATAATGATAAAAAGAAGGCGCATCCTCTTTCTGTCAGAAACAAGCGCCTTATTCACTATCTCCATCAGATTAACATATGTCTTTTTACTGAAAATTTCTCGAAAACCTCTCATAGGAAACAACCTTTACATTAAAATGCATTCCGTGTCATTACATTCTAACAGAAATTTATTTTCTAGGCATTAAATAAATTACAATTCATCTTGACATTTTAAAAACATTTCATTATTATGTTCAAATAGTTAAGGACGTGCCAAAGAGGGGACATACTTTTGTAGTGCCCCCTTTTTCCATATAGTCTTAAACTTTATCGGTTTAATCAAGTGTAGTGATAAAGCTTTAAGGCTTTGACGTTTTTAATTAAATTCATGGCAGATGCCAAATCTTTTTCAAGGGAGGATAAATATGAAAAAGGCAATGAAGAAAAGCCTTGCAGCTGTACTTGCTTTGGCAATGACTGCAGGCATGCTTACTGCCTGCGGAGACACTACCGCAAGCGTAAGTGAGAGCACAAGCACTGATGTTACCGATCCCGCTGATGAATATTGGTGCGACGAGTTTGACGTAATGTCCCTT
>CAZCPW010000187.1:0-3222 GCA_964499925.1 uncultured Lachnospiraceae bacterium | reverse complement strand
ACGCAACTTGCGACGTTTCCGCAGTTGTTGAAGGTATCAAGGATACATGGCAGGGCTATATCGATGCAGCCAATGCTTCGATGGGCAAATAATTTCATATAACTATTAGCATTAATCTAATTCAGATAAAGGGACACTGTTTTCCGGGCAGTGTTCCTTTTATTATGCGCTACTTCAACACCGGGTATATGTCGCTGATGCGACCGAACTCGGCGCCGGCGTTCCGCAAACGGAACACTGTTTTCGTTTTTATTTTTTAACCAATTTTTAGCAAGATTTAGTTAGTCGGTTGAAATTGAGGAGTTTATACTGATTTGTAGGGATAGTATCTGAATGGAGAGACCTATGAAGCACAAGATTTACGGGGTATGTATACTGACGGCGTTTTTCTTTATCGCAGGCTGCGGTGAGGTTGAAACACCGCCGACGGTTGTCGTCAATACCGAAACCGAAGCACTTTCATACTCATTTTCAACCGTTCTTTACGATACCGTCGTGTGCACCAAGAAGGTGGAGTGCAAATACCAGCAGACGAAGGAACAGGAAATAAGCTTTTCCGAGACCGGCAGATACGTTGATGCCGTCTATGTAAGAGAGGGTGACAGCGTAAAGAAAGGGACGCTTCTTTGCGAGCTTTCATCGGAAAGCCTTGAGAGCGAAATAGAAAGGCTTGAATACAACATTACCAGAAACAACTTGATGCTTTCGTACTTGGATGAAAAAGAAAACATCGACATTCAGTATGCCTGGATTAATTCAAACGGAAATTCGGAGGCCGCAAAGGAATCCGTAAAAAACATTCAGGAAAGCTATGACAAACAGAGAGTTTCCTATGAGGACAGTCTTGAATTTGACAACCTTGAGCTTTCAGAGAAAAAGAAACTTTTAAGCGGAAGCAGGCTTTATGCGTCGATGGACGGAGTGGTTTACGATCTCGATGACGATTTGCTCGGTTCTACCAGCAAAAAAGGCGAAGTAATAATGACTATAGTCGACAATGATAACGGTATTTTTGTTTCCTCATTGGATGATTATGAAGGCTTGTTTGCCGAGGGAGAAACTTACGAACTTTCGGTTTCATTGGGCACTTCCACGGTTATATTTGAAATAACGCCCTTAAACATGGATAAATGGGAAAGGGAATATCAGGCTTTTTCGATAGTGCTTGCACCCGAAAACGCTTCTTTGGAGGTCGGAAACATCGGAAGCGTAAGTTTAGTTACGGATTCAAAGGAAAATGTGCTTACCCTGCCGAAATCCGTCGTTCACGAAGCTGACGGGGAAAAGTACGTGTACGTCGTTGACGACGACAATATGCGCGAGGTTAAGTGGGTTAAGACCGGCTTGGAAGGCGATGATTTGATAGAAATCGTAAGCGGGCTGAGTGAGGGAGACGAGGTTGTAAAGAAATGATTAAGCTTAAGAAAATTACAAGTTTACTCCTCACAGTCTTTCTTTTTACTTCCTGTGGGGAGAGTATTGCTGATGAAGAAGAAATAGTCTTACTCGATCCCGTTTCAACGACTATGAGCTATTATGAGGCGGATTACAGAAACCTTTACGAATCAAAGGTTTACAGTTCCCTGATAACTCCGGCGGTTACGGAATATTCTTTTTCTAACGGAATTAATTTTTACAAATACGGTGCGGTAGTCGGGGATGAGGTCAAAAGGGGTACGACTCTTGTAAAGGGAAATACCGAGAGTATCGATAAGCAGATAAAAGCACTTAACGAGTCAATGGACTCGGCTGAGGAAACCTACGCCGACACGCTCGAAGAGTTAAACGAAAGCCTTTATAAGGCCGAATTTGACGAGGATTACTACGGACAGATAGTCGATAACTTTGAGTCCATGGATGAAGAGGGAAAGGCTTCGTACGGAGGGTATGATTCGGAATATGCAAAGTATGACTACCTTTACAGGGATGCAATTTTGCGGGTTCAGTCTTTAACCGAGCAGATTAAGGAGACGACCGAGCTTTATGAGCTTGATAAAGCGTACAACGAATCGCTTATTAAGAACTTAAATTCAGACAAGAGTAAACTTGAGCTTAAGTCGGATATTAAGGGTACGGTTGTGACAATGATTTATCTTGAATCCGACGAATATATCAACCGCAATCGAAGCGTTATGGGTGTTGCCGACCTTACAAAGAAGGAAGTCAAGGTCGAGTATATCAGCAAGAGTGTGATTTCGAATGCGGCCGACTGCTTTGCAATAGTGAACGGGAAGCGTTACGAGGTCGAGTATGAAGGCTACGACAGCAAGGAGTATTTAAGACTTTCAAAGCTTTACGATACCGTATATGGCACCTTTACATTAAAGGATGAGGCAGGCGAGCTGAATTTCGGAGATTTTGTAACCATTGTTATCATTAGCGATGAACGTGAAAATGTACTTTCGGTTCCGACTGCTGCCATTAATAAGGATGACTCGGGAAAGTATGTTTATGTACTTGATGACGACGGAAACAGGGTTTACACACAGGTAAAGACCGGCATGAGCGACGGCCTTTTTACCGAAATCCTTTCGGGATTGGATGAAGGCGATAAGGTCTCTACGGACTTTAAAATCGTAGAAAGAAAGAACACCTACACACTTACAAAGGGAACGGTGGGTAAAGACTTTGAAGAGAGCGGATACCTTTACTATCCCCGTACGGAGTGGGTTACAAATCCCATTGAATACGGAACGGCATATATCGACGAGATATGTGTATCCAAGAATGAAATGGTAGAAAAGGGACAGGTTCTTTGCAAGATTCACGTTGAAGCGGATGAGATAGAGCTTAAGCGTCAGGAGCGTGCGCTTTTAAGACTGAATGAGGAGCTTAATGAGCTTCTTGAAGATGAAGAAAAGAACGAAAAGTCCATTAAATATAAACGCGAAGCAATTGCGGACAAAGAAGAGTATATAAACGATTTGAAATCCGATGCTTCGGTTACCGAAATAAGGGCAAAAAACAGCGGAGTCGTAGTTGACCTAAAAAAGTTTGAAGAAGGCGACATTCTGATGACGGATGCCAAAATATTAGAGCTTTCCGACGGAAGTTCAAGCTATTTAATGCTTGAAGACAGCGGCAATCAGCTTACCTACGGAAATGAAGTGACGATTACCTACAATACCGTCGAAAAAGAAAAGAAAGAGGTGCCCGGAAAGGTAGTGACCGTATCAAATTATGCACTGACCCCTGATCTTCAGAGCGATATGATAATTGTTT
>CAZCPW010000186.1:0-3274 GCA_964499925.1 uncultured Lachnospiraceae bacterium | reverse complement strand
TTGCCTTAAAGTCGCGATAAAGCCTTACCATTGACATCATGAATACAAAGAACAAAGAAATCGAATATCCCCAAAAGAAATTTCCGTCAAGCTCCCTTTCTCCCGATTCCGCAAAAAGGAAAACTTCCAAGAAGCCGATTGCCCACATTATCAAGCTCCAAAAATACGCTTTATCCTTATGAGCATCCTTTAAATGTGTAAAAAGAACACAAATCGGAAATAACACTGAAAGTACAAGCGTCACCTTCGGATGCTCCCCTCTCATGGAAAGAGCCGTGAATGGACTGATGATATAGCCGTTCTCTCCGCCTCCGCCCATGACAATGCTTTGAAGCAGCATCACGAAAAGCGACGGAACAACCGACAGTGCCATTACGAAAACCTTTATAAACTTTGTCCCTTTAATGAGATCATAAAGAAGCATCAGGAACAAAAGCGGTGCGAAAACCGTTAGGAAACTTGCCTTAAAGCCCGTGGTAACCGTCAAAAGAACCGTATAAACAATTAGGTTTTTAACGGATATTTTTTCTTTATACCCATTATACAGCTTTATAAAGAAAATTAGTGATAAAAGAGCAAAAAAACGCATGAAAATGTAGGTCGAGTTGTGCCACATATTCGCATTCTCATAGCCTATATAATGCCGTTTGTTGATGCTTCCGACATAAAACCCCATTACAAAATTGGAAAGAAACGAAATCACATAAAGTAAAGGCTCGTTTATTGATTCTCCGTAGAGTGAAAAAACATCCTTTATAAGATGCCCTGTAAGTACCACCGCTCCGCTGCACATTACGGAAAGGGTTATTGCGGTAAGAACATTTAAAAGTCCGATTTTATTGAAAAACACATAAATGAAAGACGCAAGGCTGTGATAATACCCATCATCAACCGCGAAGCTTACATGTGCCGAAGTATCGGACTCAAAAAGACCCGTTTCGGGATAAAGAAGCTGATTGTAAAAAAGGTAAACGAGTACCCCCGTATAAGCCAGAAGAAAAATAATATAAACGATTTTACTTATATTAATCCTGCCTGTCTTATTCATCTGCTGTCTTTCTTTCCTTTGCCTTGTTCTTTAAATCCCTTGCGTTTGAAAGGGCTGCCTCGTTTAAATCATCGGCTCCGAGCAATCTTGCAAGTTCCTTAATCTCTCCGTCTTTTGAAAGCCGGAATATATTTGTCGACGTCACCCCGTCGTTTACACTCTTTTCTATCAGGAAGTGTGCATCCGAAGCCGCGGCAATCTGCGGAAGATGGGTAATTGCAATGACCTGATGTTTGCCTGCGAGACGCGAAAGTCTTCCCGAAACCTCCCATGCGGTTTTTCCGCTGATACCCGCATCAATTTCGTCGAATATCAGAGAATCGACTTCATCCTGACTTGCGAGAATGGTCTTAAGTGCAAGCATAATTCTTGAAAGTTCACCGCCGCTTGCCACGTTTCTCATAGGTTTAATCGGTTCGCCCGGGTTTACGGAAATCATAAACTCGATACTGTCCTGCCCTTTTGCACTTATCAAATCCGTATCCGTGTCAAAAGAAATATCTGTCCTTGCATCCAGAAAGTTTAGATTCAAAAGTTCCTTTGAAAGAAGACCCTTAAGCTTTTCCGCGGTTTTCTTTCTCTCTTTTGTAAGATTTCCCGCCGCTTTCTTATATTCAATCTCACAGGCCGAAATATCGCTTTTAAGCTTCTCTATAGTTTCGTCAAGCTTTTCAAGCTCTTCCAATTCAAAAGTCCTGTCTTCACAATACTTAAGAATATCCGGAATACTCTGTCCGAATTTAAGTTTCAATCCGTTAATAAGATCAAGACGCTCTTCGGTCTTATTGAAGTCTTCCTCCGAAAATTCAAGTCCTTCCGTATATTTGGAAGCCGCCAGCGAAAAGTCTCCGAGCATCGCCTCCGCCGCAGTGAGATTTTCAAGTAATTCAGCCGCACCTTCATCTATGCCTGCAGCCTTTTTCATCAACGCAATTGCCCTTGAAACAAGGCTTCCCGCATCTCCGTCAGACCCTCCGGATACATACTCAACAGCTTCGTTTGTATACTCAAGCAGTTTTTCGGATGACTGCATCCTCTTGTATTCCTCTTCGAGAATATCGTCCTCGCCTATCGTGAGATTAGCATTTGTGATTTCATCAATCTCATACTTTAAAAGACTGATTTTACGCTCTCTTCCTTCGCCCTTTGAAAGGCTCTCGTCCAAGGATTTCTTTAAAGCATTGTATGAAGAAGCCTTCTTTGAGGTTTCATCAAGAAGCTTTCTTACCGCATCGCCTCCGAAAGCATCCAACATATCGCGCTGCTTAAGAGTAGAAAGTAAAGACTGATGTTCACTCTGTCCGTGAATATCAAGTAAAGTCCCCGAAAGCTCTTTTACAAGCCTTGCCGGAACCGCCTCTCCGTTTATTTTAAAAATAGTCTTGTTTTCCGTGATTTTACGGTAGATAAAAACAGACGAATCTTCATCCTGAAGATCCAATTCTTTTAATTTGGCTTTGACTGACGGACTTACCGAAAAGACGAGTTCGACGCTTGCTTCGCTTTCTCCCCGTCTGATAATATCTTTGTCTGCCTTGCCCCCAAGAGCCAGACCCACAGCTCCCAAAAGAACCGATTTTCCGGCTCCCGTTTCTCCGGTCAGGATGTTAAGCCCTTCCGAAAACTGAATCTCGCAATCCTTTATGAGTGCAAGATTTTTCACATGCATGTACTCAAGCATTGTATTATAAGCTCTCCCAAGCCTTTAACTACTGTATCATGGTCTTTATGCGCTCCATCAAGGCCTTCGTGTCCTCTGTGGTACGGACAGCCATCATAATGGTGTCATCGCCGGCAATCGTCCCGACAATTTCATCGAATTTAAGGGAATCAACAGCCGCGGCAACAGCCATCGCCATTCCCGAAACGGTCTTTATGACCAGAATATTCTGCGCATAATCAATCGAAACAAAGCCGTCATGAAGAACGCGCCTGTACTTATCGTCAAGCGTATGACTCTGATCCGTGTCTATGGCATATTTCTGATGCCCGTTTCCGAGATTCTTTTTGTATAGATTAAGAGTTGCGATGTCTCTCGAAACAGTGGCCTGCGTGACGTTAAACCCTTCATCCGCAAGCTTTTTCGTAAGCTCATCCTGCGTCTCTATATTGTAGTTTGCAATCAGTTCGAGAATTTTTTCATGTCTCAAATTCTTCATAAATCAATCTCACTCAGTCAGTCATCTTTCTCTTAAGGATTTCAAGGAAGCTAACCTTGTTTAACTT
>CAZCPW010000185.1:0-3282 GCA_964499925.1 uncultured Lachnospiraceae bacterium | reverse complement strand
ACTTTAAATAATGGAAAATTACCATAAACTTATGGACAAAGAACTTGAAGGGGAAAGCATAAGGGAAAAGAGGCTTTTGCTTCATGCCTGCTGTGCCCCCTGTTCAAGTCATTGCCTTACCTATCTTAAAGGGAAAATAAACATCACCGTCTATTACTACAATCCCAACATTGTGGAAGACGATGAGTTTAATAAGCGTGCCTCGGAGCTTGAAAGACTTGTAAATATTTTAAATGAGGAATACCCTGAAGCAAAAATTTCTTTTTCCGAAGGAACTCATGACAAAGAAAAATTCTTGGAAGCCGCAAAGGGACTTGAAAGCGTTCCGGAGGGCGGTGCAAGGTGCGAAAAGTGCTTTAGACTGAGGCTCACTGAGGCTGCAAGGGAGGCTAAAAGGATAGGTGCGGATTACTTTACGACCACGCTTACGATAAGCCCTCTTAAAAATGCGGAGCTTATTAACAGGATAGGCGAGGAAATATCGAAGGAAGAGGGCATCAAGTGGCTGCCTTCCGATTTCAAGAAAAAAGAAGGATACAAGGATTCGGTGGAACTTTCGAAAAAGTATGGGCTTTACAGGCAGAATTACTGCGGATGTCCCTATTCGAAAAGGGATTCTTTAGGATTTAAAGGAAAGAGAGTCAGTTTATGAAGAAGTTGCTTGATATAATTGCGGATGAAGTTAAAGATGCTTTTGAAAAAGCGGGATACGACAGGGAAGCCGGAAAGGTAACCGTGTCAAACCGCCCGGATCTTTGCGAATATCAGTGTAATGGGGCCATGGCCTTGGCAAAGGCTTTTAAATGCGCTCCGATTGCGATTGGCACAAAGGTTACGGAAATGCTTTCGGACAGTAAGGTAATTTCAAAGGCAGAGGCGGTAATGCCCGGTTTTATCAATTTAAGTATTTCCGAAAAATTTGTTGCCGACTATGTGCGAGAAATGGCGGGCTTTGAAAAATTCGGTTTGGAAGAGCCCAAGGTTCCGGCTAAGATCGTCATCGATTACGGCGGACCCAATGTTGCGAAGGCCCTTCATGTAGGTCACCTTCGTCCCGCAGTTGTCGGTGAAGCCGTAAAAAGAATATGTGCCTATACCGGAAACGATATAATCGGCGACGTTCATCTGGGTGACTGGGGTCAGCCGATGGGACTTGTAATGTATGAATTAAGTCTGCGGAAGCCCGATTTGCCTTACTTTGACGATTCTTTTTCCGGTGAATATCCTACCGAAGCTCCTTTCACGGTATCGGAGCTTGAGGAAATCTATCCTACCGCATCTAAAAAGAGTAAAGAAGATGCCGACTACAAGGCAAAGGCTATGGAATGTACCTTTAAGCTTCAGTCCGGCGTCAGGGGCTACAGAGCTTTGTGGAATCATATCATCAATGTTTCCGTAACCGACATGAAGCGTATTTACGATAAGCTTGACGTGCACTTTGATCTCTGGAACGGTGAATCCAGCGTTCACGACGCAATTCCGGGAATGGTAAAGTATCTTAAGGACAATAACTACGCATACATATCCGACGGCGCTTTGGTTGTTGACGTAAAGGAACCCACGGATACAAAGGAAATGCCTCCCTGTATGATACTGAAATCGGACGGAGCCTCTTTGTACAATACGACGGACCTTGCCACCATCATGGAACGTAAGGAAAAGTATCATCCCGACAAGATCATCTATGTCACTGACAAGCGTCAGGACCTTTACTTTGAACAGGTATTCCGCTGCGCACACAAGACCGGACTTGCGGATAAAGAAACAAAGCTTCTCCATATAGGACTCGGCACCATGAACGGCAAGGACGGAAAACCCTTCAAGACCCGTGACGGCGGAGTTATGCGGCTTGAGTATCTGATTCGCGATATTAATAATCAGATGTACGAAAAGATCAAAGAGAATAAAGAAATTGACGATGCCGAAGCCATGAAGACCGCTGAAATCGTGGGCCTTTCCGCATTAAAGTACGGAGACCTTTCAAATCAGCCCTCAAAGGACTATGTATTTGATATGGAACGTTTCACTTCTTTCGAAGGAAATTCCGGTCCGTATATTCTTTATACAATCGTACGTATTAAGTCGATCATTGAAAAGTATAAGGCCCAGGGTGGGGATGTTTCTTTATGCAGGATAGGCTATCCTGTAAATGCCGAGGAAAAAGAACTCATGAAGGCACTCACCTTCTTTGCACCCACCATGGAAGCGGCTTACGAGGAACTTGCTCCAAACAAGGTCTGTGCGTTCATATATGATTTGGCAAATGCACTAAACAGTTTCTATCACGAAACGAAGATTCTTTCATGCGAGGATGAGGCAAGGAAAGCTCAGTTTATTGCACTTATCGATTTGACACGCAGGGTTTTGGAAACCTGCATAAATGTTTTGGGCTTTGACGCGCCCGAAAGGATGTAAATGAGAATAGGTCACGGATACGACGTTCACAAATTCACGGAAGGGCGTCCGCTTATAATCGGCGGTGTAAACATTCCGTACGAAAAAGGGCTTCTCGGACATTCCGATGCGGATGTGCTGACACATGCGATAATGGATGCACTTCTTGGCGCGGCTGCACTCGGAGATATCGGGCTTCATTTTCCGGATACGGATGAGGCATACAAGGGTGCTGACAGCTTGAAGCTTTTGGAAAAGGTCGGAGATCTTTTGGAAGAGCATATGTATTATGTCGAGAATATCGATGCGACGATTCTTGCTCAGGCTCCGAAGATGCGGCCGCATATCGATGAAATGCGAAAGAAGATTTCAGATGTCCTTAGAATCTCAGTTGATGATGTAAATATCAAGGCAACCACGGAAGAGGGACTTGGCTTTACAGGCAGGAAAGAGGGAATTGCCGCTCATGCGGTTTGCTTACTCGGTTCGATAAAGGACCTTAAGGATTTTTCAAACTGCACATCCTGCAGCGGCTGCGCACAAGGTAAGAATTGATTCGGAAAGTCTTCGGAAAAGTTTAATTTTTTGCTTGACATTCCGAAGGCACTTTTGTATACTTATCAGGTCGGTTGAAACGCGGGGTCTTAGCTCAGCTGGGAGAGCATCTGCCTTACAAGCAGAGGGTCATAGGTTCGAGCCCTATAGGCCCCATTTATTCCGACAAATCACATACATGGCGAGATAGCTCAGTTGGCTAGAGCACGCGGTTCATACCCGCGGTGTCGAGGGTTCGAATCCCCCTCTCGCTATTATCGGGGTGTGGCTCAGGTGGTAGAGCGCCACGTTAGGGACGTGGAGGCCGCAAGTTCAAGTCTTGTCACTCCGACT
>CAZCPW010000184.1:0-3311 GCA_964499925.1 uncultured Lachnospiraceae bacterium | reverse complement strand
GACACTCACCCCGTTCTTATGAATTAACCGCTTTTTTTAATGCTAAAAAAGGGTACAAAAAACCAATTCACTCCACAATAGAGCAACCTACATTCTATAACAATCGTTTTTCGGAGTCAAGGGGGAAATTTGAGAAATTTTTGAAATTTAATATACAAGAGCGTCAAAATGTGTCACGTATGTAAAATATTTACCTACTCTTCACGTAAACAAGCGGCTCCGCTGTTCGGAACCGCTTTGTTTCAACTATTTTACATACTTTGCAATTGTTTCATAAAGAAGCTTCGGTTCAATGGGCTTTGAAAGGTGCTCGTTTAAGCCTGCATCCAACGAAGCCTGCACATCCTTTGAAAATGCATTTGCAGTGAGTGCGATAATCGGAATCGTCTTTGCGTCTTCTCTTTCCATTGCACGAATCCGCTTTGTGGCCGTAAGCCCGCTCATTACCGGCATTCTGATATCCATAAGGATGATATCATAGTACCCCGGTTCATGCGACGAGAATGCTTCAACCGCTTTTTCGCCGTTCACCGCCGTCTCGGGAATCATTCCCTTCTTTTTAAGAATTGCCACACCGATTTCGCGGTTTATGTCATTGTCTTCGGCAAGAAGTACTCTGAGGCCCGATAAATCCTTTTCGGACAGATCTTCGTTTTCTTTTTCCTTGAGACCGCAAACCTCTACGTTTAAACTTACCCTGAAGGTCGTGCCCTTGCCCTGTTCGCTCTTTACGGAGATCTTTCCGCCCATCTTTTCTACAATACCTTTGACAATCGGAAGTCCGAGTCCGGTACCCGAAAGGTGTGAATCGACTTCGGTTGATTCCTGCATAAAGGGTTCAAACATGTGCCTCTGGAACTCTTCGCTCATGCCGATTCCGTCGTCCTTAACGGAAAAAGAAAGCTTTGCGATATTGCCTAAGCGTTCCCTTTCACGGCAGGCAAAGACTATGTGTCCGCCCTTTTTCGTATACTTAACCGCATTTGATAAAAGATTTATAAAAATCTGAGTAATGCGCAGGGGATCGGTCAAAATGCAGTAATCGCTCGGAATGCTGGACCTGATTTCAAAATCAAGTTCCTTCTGCATGCACATGGGACCTATCATCGTATCGATTGCTTCCCAGAACTCACCAAATGAGTACTCCACCTGATTTAACGCAAACTTGTCCTGCTCAATCCTCGAAATATCGAGGACATCGTTTATGAGCTGAAGGAGGAAATGTCCCGAGTAGTTAACCTTACTGATATAATCGCGCATTACATCCGGGTTGTTCACTTCATCAAGCATCAGGCCCGAAAGTCCGAGAATTGCATTCATAGGCGTACGCATCTCGTGACTCATGCGCGTCATGAACTCGCTTCTTGCGTTTACGGCTGCCTCACGTTCCTTTAAGGCCTTATCAAGCCTTGCCTTTGCGCGGCTCTCATTCTTAAATGCTTCGGTAACGTCCTGCTTTACTATATAAATATAGTTGCGGCCGTTATCCAGGAAGGAACATTTATAGAACTTCTTTAAGTCCTCGCCGCCTTTTCCTTTTTCATTGATCAGGAAATCATATCTGTACTGGTCGGCAAGGATATCCTTCATATAAGGAAGTCTTGTAAGCATCTCGGCACGTTTTTTATCATGTCCGTAGGCGTGTGCCAGAATATTTTTTTCAACCTCTTCCTCATAGGAAGGATTGAAGCGTCCCCTTATCTGATTGTCCGCATCGAACACAAGGGTTCCGTAATTCTTGGTTTCGATACACATTACAAAGTCGTAGTTCTGCTCGAGTGCCCGCTTTAATACCGAAATCAGGATTCTGTCCTCGGTGATGTCCTCGACCGTGATAAGTGCAAGCATTTCGCCCGTTGCGGGGTGCATCTTCACGAGGCATCCCATATCGAGCCAATATTTGGCGTTTTCTTCAAATACGAAACCGCCCACTACCTGCGGAGCCCTCTTCTGTCCCTTATTGTACAAAGAAAGCATCTCATCAAGGTTAAGCAGTTTACCCATTTCCCTTCTGGTACGCGGGTCGAGTGAGCTGTCGATAATTATCTCTCTGACCGTCTCCCAGTCCATGCCTTTTAAAATCGGGAAAAGGCTGTTTCCGCTGACATGGGTCACGATTCCACGCGTAATATTTACTATAAAGGAAAATTCTTTTCTGCTGCTTTTGAAGGACCCGGTAAGGATTCCGTATCTGTCTCCGACCCTCAAATCCTTTAAAGATTCACCCGTCGAATTCTTTTCCTCAAAAAGAAAGATTTCATCGTCAGTGCATTTGAATCTTACATAAAGAAGCCTTGCGATTATTATTGAAAGTGCAATCAGCATCAAATGCCCGAATGCAAAAAGAAACTTGTATCTCTCCTCGGTAAGCAAATGAAGCACCAGACTGAAAAAGATAAGCGCAGTAAAGAGTACTATACAGAACTGCAGTCCGTAAGTACCCTTTTTTGTGATCTTCTTTTTCAAAGCCTCAGTGCTTCTTTTTACCATATATTCCTTTACTGTTCTTTGACGAAGTGGATGTTTCTAATCTCCATTCCGTCCTGGCCGAACAAAATTCCAAGGTAAAGATTGATGCTCAATGATGACTCAAGGTCAAGTTCCTCCACAGTGAATTCATTGTCGGTTCCCTTCTTGGAAATAATTTTCTTGGGAATGCCGTTTATGCTTAGGGTCATCGGAATCTGAGCATTAAGTGAGCCTTTTGCACGCACCTCAAAGCGCATTGCGAATTTCTTTTTCTCGGTAAAGCTTATGAAGAGACGGTTAAGGACACCTTTGTGTGTATCGATAAGGCTTTCGTCAACTGTTGTGCCTTCACTCGCAACTACCGTAAATTCATTAATCTTTTCAACGGACTCATCCTTGGGCGCATTCAAGACTTCCCATTCCTCGGTCTCGCCGCAGGCTCTTGCAAAAGCTCTCGTCTTCATAGCCGCGGTCAGGATATGACGCACGTTTCTTTGAAGCTCGGCTCTTGTGTAAATACCGTTCTTTAAGCCTTCCTCCGAATCGTCGTCATTGTCGTTTCTGACTACATCCGAGGTAACCATGTAAATATCGTTTCCGCCTCTAATCATGAAAGATGTCTTCTTGCGGGTTGCCTCTCCGCCTTCTTCGGCGATGGTAGTCCACCAGTCGGTTTCAAGAAGGCCGTCATATTTCCAGTCATCCCTTACGACCATGATATTCTGCTCGAAGCTTGCGGAAGTGTGGGTCCCGTTTAAGATGCCGTACGAGGTCATGATATTGTAAGCCTTGTCATATGTATCATATCGATATCGGAAAGTCCGCCTATAAAGGTGTCCATA
>CAZCPW010000183.1:0-3347 GCA_964499925.1 uncultured Lachnospiraceae bacterium | reverse complement strand
GATGACCTCGAACGATACCAAAATGAGCTTAGAAAGATTTATCAAGGGACACAATTTAGATTACGAAACAGCCCTTAAAGAAATAAGGTCCGGACATAAGCAAAGTCATTGGATCTGGTATATTTTTCCGCAGATTCACGGACTTGGAATGAGCCTGACTTCGAAAATGTATGCCATTCAATCCGCAGAAGAAGCAAAAGAATATATGTCTAATGAACTTCTTCGCGACCATATGTTGGAAATATGTCAGGCGCTGCTCGATTTGGACGAGAATAATCCGACCGAAGTTATGGGATATCCGGATGATTTGAAACTTCGGTCATCCATGACTTTGTTTTCTGAAGCGACTCCTGAATACGATATTTTCAAGAAAGTGCTGGACAAGTATTACCATGGCGAGAAGGACCCAAGGACTGTTGAAATTCTTGAAAAAGAAAAAATAATCCGACACTCTAAGCTTTCTTTTTCAAGTTAAATTCCATAATCGTTTTCAACACGTAGTTATTCATCTTTTCTAACGGCATGTCCAGTTCTCTATCGAAAGATTCGTCGGTCAGAAGGGCAATGGCAAAGAGATTTGCTTCCTGCTCGACGGTTGTTTTTACGTTTAAACTTGTGGTGGCAAAATGATTTACGCAGTTTTCATGTAACAAAGCGTGACCGAGTTCGTGTGCACAGAGAAGCTTTTGAGAAAAATCGGTGTAGGCGTTGTTGATTGATATTATTGTCGGATATCCGGTGACCTTTACAGTCTGAGCAGTAAAGTCCTTTATGACCGCGTCACGTTTCATAATGACTATTCCGAGATGGTCCGCAATCGTATATGGGTCATTCGTATGCCATTGTTGTTTAAAGCTTCTTGCTAAATTTATTATTTCTCTTGACCTCATATGTGCCTCGCCGCGTTAATCAATATTTTTGTACTTGTAGCTTACAAGTTTAAGCTGACCTAAGATTTCATTCGCAAAAGCAACAATCGTTTCATCACTCATGGTGCTCGGGTCATATCCGCCGAACGCAGCAAGCGTCGGCGTTTTTATGATAAACTCCATAGCATCCTGCGCATTATCAAACTGTTTTGGAAGTGAAGGCTTGTCATCATAATCGACTGTATTTCCCATTAGTTCGGAAGCCGAAACATCCAAAACATTACATAATTTATCAAAAATACGAAGGGGTATTTTCTCAATGGACGAATCCTCGTATCGGTATATGGTCGTTTTGGAAACACCGAGCTTGGATGCAATATATTCGACCGAGAGTCCTTTTTCTTTTCGAATTTTCTTTATCCTTTCACCGATTGTCATCTGAACCTTCCTGTATGTGAAAATAACTTATGGGATAATAATAACAATCTAAGTGCAAAAATGCAACATTCTCTTGACAAAAAGTTGCAAAAAAGCTAACGTTAAAAGAAAGTTGCAGAAATGCAACAATTTTTTCGAAGCGAGAGGAGAATTTGCATGCTTGAAATAGTCACGCCGGAGGTTGATTTTGGACCTAAGATTTTGGTAATCGGGATAGGAGGCGGCGGAAATAATGCGGTCGACCGTATGATAGAGGCGGATTTGAAGGGAGTAACCTTTGTCAGCGTCAATACGGATTTGGCCGTGCTCAATCGTAATAAGGCAGAAACAAAACTTCAGATTGGGTCAAAGTCGTTAAAGGGATACGGAGCCGGAGCCGATCCTTTGCTTGGCGAACTTGCGGCAGAGGAATGCGAAGAGGAAATCCGTGCGATAATCGCAGATGCCGACATGGTTATCATCACGTGCGGGATGGGAGGCGGAACTGGTACCGGCGCAGCACCGTTTGTTGCAAAGTGCTGCAAGGATGAAGGGATTTTGACTCTTGGAGTTGTTACGATTCCTTTTTCTTTTGAAAACAAGCCACGAATGGTTGCGGCACAGAGTGGACTTATTAAGCTTAAAGAAAATGTGGACACGCTCTTAGTGATTCCGAATGATAAGCTTCTCAAGAATGCAGACAGACAATTAAGGATTCAGGATGCGTTTGTACTGGCCGATTCGGTTCTTCGGTATGCAATCGAAGGAATTACAAACATCGTATATAACGTGGGAACCGTTAATATTGACTTTAATGACTTAAAGGCCGCACTTACCAAGAAAGGTATAGGTCATCTGGGGATAGGAACGGTGGACAAAGAAAACTCGATTCTTGAGGCTGTAAAGCAGGCAATCAATTCGCCGCTTCTTGATACCTCAATTGAAGGCGCAGAAACCATCCTTCTTAATACAAGCGGTGATGTGGCAATACTTGAGCTTAATGAAGCTGTGAACTATGTCAGGGAGATAGCCGGGGACGAGGTCAATATTATTTGGGGCACCGTTGAAAATAAAAACGCTTCTTCCGAAAATGAGATTGTTGTCACGCTAATTGCAACCGGTATGCCGGAGAGTAAGCCTATGGAAAAAGAAAATGCGGATGCAGGACAATTGAAAGACGGAAATGCAGCTGTGAATTTTAATACGAGTAAGAAAGCCGGCATCAGTGAAAGGCTTTCGACGGAAAAGGAAATTCATCTTGTGGTGCCGGATTTTTTAAAGAATTATGATAAGAGAAAGTAACCCATTCTGTTGCGTTTAATATGCGAGCGATGCGCATGGGAAGCAACGATAAGGTCTTATGCACTGTCAGTAAGAGCATAGGCAAAATCGATTCGGCAAAGCAAATATTTCTTTATGCGTAGGGGACTGGCTGATATAATGGATTTGCGAAGATTTTAGGAGAGGAATTTTATCGAATGAAAATTAAAGACTATGCAACGAAATATAATGAGATTGCCGGAAATCTGATGGTGAGTTTTGCCGAAACAAAGAAGGGTGAAAACATCGTATTTTCCCCGCTGTCTTTTATAGTGCTTTTAAGTATAGCTGCGGATGCTGTTTCCGGAAAAACAAGAGATGAAATCATTGATGTGATTGGTTGCGGGAAAAGATATGATGAACTTATGGATGTGATTTCAAAAATTCAGGCGAATTTCGAAGAAAGCGGTTCCATTATGTCCTCTAATGCGGTGTGCGTGAAGGACATCATCTCTGAATCTATTCGCGATGGGTATGAAGAAAGACTAAAAAATATATTTGACGGGAAAATATTTATTTCTAAGGACATTGTCAGGGACGTGAATATCTGGGTTAAAGATAAAACCAAAGGAATGATTGTAAATGCTGTCGATGAATCCGCGAATCAGATGATGGCTTTCCTTATTAATGCAATAGCCTTTGAATCAGAGTGGATGGAGCAGTATGAAGAATATGAGATTCAAATAGGCAAATTCAATAATGCAGATGGCACCGTTTCAGAAGTGCAGATGTTAAACAGTA
>CAZCPW010000182.1:0-3359 GCA_964499925.1 uncultured Lachnospiraceae bacterium | reverse complement strand
CCTTCCCTGATATTTGCGGCATCGACAGTGACAATTGCCTCGGATCTCGGATAGATGCATCTCTGGGTAAGGGTGTTTCTTGCATGAGTCAGATTGACACACAGCTTGTCGGTCGTAATCGTATAGCCCTTTATCGAATCCATGCTCCAAAGGCTGTCCTTTGGTCTATGGTTAAATTCCCAACACTTCTTAAGCTGCGGCTTGTTTCCGCCCTCTCCGTCATGTAAAAGTGAATCATCCGAATATACCGGCTCATAATGGTAATAAGGACGGGAGCTTGCAATATCGAGATTCTTTACTGCTTTTCCGTTCTTTCCGAATACCGGGAAATCATCCTTAAATTCAACCGGAACCACAACCGGAATCCGGCCTGCCGCTCCGTTATCCCTGAAAAGAACCGCGTACCACTTGCCTGAAGGCGTATCCACAAGGCCGCCCTGGGCAATGCCCTGGTTGTAAAAGCCCATGTCGTCATTGAAGACTTCGCCGCCCTTAAACTCCCCTTCAAGAGAATCCGATACATAGCAGTCTTCCGTACGCCTCTCAAAACCGGTTTTGGGCCAATGGATAAAGAAAAGGTAATACTTTCCGTTTATCTTCATGGCGCATGACCCTTCATACCCGAGATGATGTTCCGAAGTGTCCGTGACCAAAAGCCTGCTAAGACCATCCTCTTTAACAGCCGTAAGGTCTGAATTTAATTCCTGAATGTAAATATTCGTATTTCCGTAAATGATGTAATTCCTGCCATCATCATCAAGCAAAAGCGAGCTGTCATAAAAGCATCTGTCAAAGACCGCCCTACGTTCCCATTTACCGCAAATGTCCGTTGTGGTGTATATAAACGTCTTTTCTGTCTTGTGGCTTATGAAAGAAGCAAAGAATCTTCCGTCCTTGTACCTAAGCGACGGGGCCCACATACCGCAGCCGTAATTCACTTCTTCGAAATCAAGCCTTTCATTTGCATTATCATCAAGGATATCAAAGACATGATTGATGATTTCCCAATTTATAAGGTCGTAGGAACGAAGCAAAACTCCGCCCGGAAAGAAATGCATGGTGGTGCTCAGCATATAATAGGTATCATCTACCCTTATGACCGAAGGATCCGGAAAATCCGCTTTTATAATGGGATTTACATCTGTATATTTCATAAACTGTCCTCAAAAATCTTAAACTATTCCGAAGCCGAGTATCGTAACGTTTTTGTCTAAATCGGCAGGCACAAACTCAACGGTATGTTTTGAAGCCTTTAATTCAGAAAATACAAGTACCGACTTTGCATGGGTCCAACCGACCTCATGCGGATCGTAGGTAAGTACAAGCTCTCCGTCCTTATAAACCTTAACCGCTCCGTCTTCAATCGACGCGGAATCTTTTATAATCACAAACAACGATTTGCAATTGGTTTCAATTTTTAACGGTTTAAATTCTTTAACCCCGCCCTTGTACATCCAGTTATTCGGAAACTGTAAAGTCAGATTAAGGTCCATATCTCTTTCCGAACCCTGAAGATTTATATCGGTATAAATAAAGCTTCCTTCATCGACCTTCAAAAGTGAAAGATTATCTTTCTTATCAAAAAGCTTTACGTCTTCAAATTCACTGCCTATCGGTGATTTAACATCCGAAATATCAAAGTCGTTTAAAGATTCCTCGCAATCCGCCTTTTGAAACAGATTGATAAGTGAATCCGCCATTATCTGATGCCCCAGGTTGTTAGGATGGAAGCAGTCATAGAAAAACTGTGCCTTGCTGACAATCCGTCCGTTTTCGGGCTTTAAATAAAACTGCTTTGTAACGGCATCTTTAATGCTGACCATCGGAAGCTTGTATGAAAATCCAACGGGAGAAAGTCTTTCCTGCAAATTAAAGTCACTTGAAAATACCGCAAAGAGAAGAATAACCGCAGGATGTCCGGGACCGTTGTAGGCCTTTCTCGCAAGCGATTCGTAGCATTTGCCCAGGGTTTCGTCTCCCGCGTCGTTAACCGCAAATTCAATCACCACCACATCCGGGGTATTGGCTCCGTCTTTAAGTACATCTCTTTCATATCTCAAAATTCCGAGTTCCGAAGAAGTGCCGCCAAGGCCTGCCTTGGTATATGAAACATTATCGTTAACCGACCTGCCCGCAAGCTTGCAAAAGCCTTCAAAAGCCTTGTAGGAATAGCAGTTTGTATTGATGGGAACCGCTCCCGCACCAACCGTAATCGACCCGCCGATAAAGGAAACATTTACTTTTTCCCCGTTACGGGCCTTCTCAATCGCTTTTTTAAGTCTTAAGGTATTTCCCATATACATAAGGGAATTACCGATCATTTCTTTATACCCTTTTGAAGTAATATCGACAGGCTCGTCCTCTTCTTCCTTCGGAACGTCAAATCCGTCATTTAGGTATAGACGTACCGTGGCCTTTGCGATAATACCCGGCTTATTAAAATGAAAACGTATCTGTCCGGGAATATTGTCATCTTTCGACCACTTAACCTCATTAAGGTCAAGGATATACTCCATCCCATCGCCCTTCACATTAAGGTTAAGAGTCGTCCCGCTTACATAAGGATCCGTTTTCCCGTACATCTGAAATGCAAAAAGAACGTCCCCGTCTCCGCCTAAGTCCACACTGACCCCGATGGAATGAACAAGCTTTCTAAAGCCTTCTGTCGTCTTTAAAAGTTCAAGAATCCCTTCATCGCTTATATTTCCGCAAAGCTTTGCCGCATCGAGTAACCTACCGTCACTTTCGTATATAAAGCAGATTCCGCTTCCGTCTGCTTGAGGCGAACCGGAAATCTCCTTATTTTTGATAATGCAGAAGCTTTTTCTTTTCGCTGTTGGATCCTTTGGTGCCTTTGGTCCTAAAATCGTCTCTGACATAATTTCACTCCGCTATTCTACCCCACTCTGCTTTAAAGTTTAAATAAAAAATCAATAAATTTCTCACTACTTTTTGCCTGATTTTACTCACTTATTGCCATGAATTTATGCTATCATACTAAGGTCAGTGATTTAGGAGGTTTATATGTCAGAGGTAATAATCATCGGCGGCGGTGTTTCGGGCCTATCCGCGGGAATTCATGCTCTTAAAAACGGTATGAAAGCAACCGTTATAGAAAAATGGATTTATGCCGGCGGCAATTTAACAGGTTGGACAAGGCAGGACGTTCCGATAGATTTATGCATCCACTGGCTCACAGGCACCAATAAAAACACCAACATGTATAAAATGTGGGAAACCCTGGGCGCTCTTAACGATGATGTCGAAATTTTAAAGCCGGACACTCTTTTCACTGTCGAACATAAGGGTCAGAGGCTTTCTTTATACAGGAGTCTTGATAAAACCGTCTCCGAAATGCT
>CAZCPW010000181.1:0-3372 GCA_964499925.1 uncultured Lachnospiraceae bacterium | reverse complement strand
CTTCTGTGACAGATATGGACAAGTCCGAAGTGAAGCAACTTATCAATGCCTAAAAGAGACTATGAAAAATTTTTATAAATTCCCGTATTGAAAAAGCCACCGAAAAATACTAAAGTTTGAATGACGACGACTTGTCGCGGAGGATGTTTATGGAACTTGATATGACCAAGGGAAGCCCCCTCAAACTGATTGTTAAGTTTATTATTCCGGTTGTGCTCGGCAATATTTTTCAGCAGCTTTACAATATGGTGGATACCGTTATCGTGGGCCGCTGCGTGGGCGTTGATGCGCTTGCGGCAGTCGGCGCAACGGGTACGATTTCTTTTCTGATACTCGGCTTTGCTACGGGACTTACCACGGGCTTTACCGTAATTACCTCCCAAAGATTCGGAGCGGGAGACAAGGACGGCCTGAAGGTAAGTGTGTTTAACGCAGTCATTCTTTCGGCAATTGTAGCCGTTATTATTACGATTATAAGCGTTGCCATGATGCCCTGGTTACTGCGGGTCATGAACACGCCTGACAATATCTATCAGATGTCCTATGACTATATCATCATCATCTGCTACGGCATGGGCTTTACCATTCTTTACAATATCATGGCAAGCCTTCTTCGTGCTGTCGGAAATTCAAAGCTTCCGCTGTATTTCCTGATTATTTCCGCATTTTTGAATGTTGCGCTGGACCTGATATTCATCCAAACATTCGGCATGGGTGTTAAGGGTGCGGCTTACGCGACGATTGTTTCCCAGGGAATTTCGGGTGTACTTTGCGTTATCTATACTCTTAAAAAGGTTCGACTCATAGTTCCGGAAAAAGAACACCTTCATATCGACACTCAGTGCATGAAGAATCAGCTCGCGGTCGGCGTCCCTATGGCACTTCAGTATTCCATCACCGCAATCGGCACCATTATGGTGCAGTCGGCACTTAATAAATTCGGTTCGGTAGTAATCGCTTCTTACACGGCGGCAAACAAGGCCTGCCAGCTTGCAACCCTTCCGTACTCGGCAATGGGTGTTACAATGTCTACCTATGCCGCTCAAAACCGAGGCATCAACGATATCGGCCGTATCAAGAAGGGCGTGTTTGCAGCCGCAATTATGTCGTCGATTTATTCGGTACTCATATACGGCGTTGCTATGCTGACACTTTCACCTCTTATGAAACTTTTCATCGATACGGGTTCAACGGAGGTTCCTTTCTCACAGATTTATGAATACGGTCGTACTTATATGCTGGTCAGCGGCACCTGCTTTATACCTTTGGGACTTATCTTTATATTCAGAAACGCAATGCAGGGCTGCGGATTTTCCTTTATGGCAATGATGGGCGGCGTAGTGGAACTGGTCAGCAGAGGTATCATTTCAACGATAGCGTCTTCAAAGATGAGCTTTGTGGGTGTGTGCTCGGCAGATCCGATTACCTGGCTCATCACGGGAATATTCTTCTTTGTCACTTACACGCTTACCATAAAGCATATGGAGAAAAAGAAAGCTGAGTTTGAAATAGCTGCGGGGGTATAAATTGGAAATTAAGAATTTTGAGGATGCACTTTCGTACATCGGCAGTTTAAAGGGGATTCATAAAGGACTTGACCATATAGAAGAACTTTTAAGGGTTTTAGGTAATCCCGAAGAGGGTCTTAAGGTGATTTCGGTCGTCGGGACCAACGGAAAGGGCTCGACGGCCCTTTTTATTGCGGAAATATTAAAGGCATCCGGACTGAAAGTCGGGCTTTTTTCATCTCCGAAGGTTTTTGCCGAAACGGAGATTATAAAGGTTAATTCAAGGAATATTTCAAAGAAAGATTACACAAGACTTTCTAAAATCATCAGTGAGTTCAACACCGTTAAGGCTACAAGCTTTGAATGCGAAACCGCGATGGCTTTTTTGTACTTTAAAGAAAAAGCCTGTGACGTAGCGGTGCTTGAAGCCGGCATGGGAGGCTTGCTTGATGCGACAAACGTTGTAAAGAGTAACCTCTTAAGCGTCTTTACCCCTATAGGTCTTGACCATACTGAGTATTTGGGAAGTACACTTACGGAAATAGCGGAAAACAAAACAGGTGTTATTAAACCCAATTCCATAGCAGTCACGACTCTTCAGGAGCCGGAAGCAATGGAAGTGATAAAGTCAAAGGCTTTAAGCCTTAATTCCGACTGCATCGTCTCCGATTACAATAGAGCACAGAAGATTAAATATAAACTCGGAAGTACGAAGTTTGATTACGAAGGAGAGAAATCTCTTGAAATTTCACTGAACGGCGTGAATCAGGTCCGGAATGCCTGCCTCGCAATTGATGCGGTTAAAGCTTTAAAAAAGTACGGAATAGACGTAAATGAAAAAGCAATCAGAAAGGGACTTTTATCGGCACGTGAAGAGGGACGCTTTGAAATCATTTCAAATAAGCCTACCATAGTGCTTGACGGAGCCCACAATCCTCCGGCAGCCCTGATGCTTAGGGAAAATTTAAATACGTATTTTACAGACCGGAAGTTTATCTATATAATGGGAATGTTTAAGGATAAGGATGCGGATAAGGTAATCGAAACCATCTGTGATTTGCCTGCGGCGATATTTACGGTTACCCTTCCGAATAAAGAAAGATCGCTTACAGCCTTCGAACTTGCTGAAAAGGTAAGTCACGTAAACCGGGCAGTTTCCACTGCCGACAGTATTCACGAGGCCTTGGAACTTGCCCTTCAGTTTGCAGACAGGGACACCGTGATAGTCGGGTTGGGTTCTTTATCCCACCTTAAGCTTATAAAGGATGCATACGAAAGCATCACGGGATTACGGAGATGACATGATAGATAAAGAAAAAATCGAAGAAGCCGTAAAGCTTTTTCTTGAAGGTATAGGTGAAGATGTAAATAGGGAAGGTCTTAGAGAAACACCCGAAAGAATTTCCAGGATGTGCGAAGAAATCTTTGCCGGGTTAGGTAAGGATGCGAATGAAACTCTTTCAAAGCGCTTCAAGGTAGAGAAAAGCGATATCGTCCTTGAAAAGGATATTTTCTTCTACTCGGTGTGCGAACATCATCTGCTTCCGTTCTTCGGAAAAGCGCATATAGCCTATATTCCAAGCGGTGAAGTTGTGGGAATCAGCAAACTTGCCCGCACGGTTGAAATATTTGCAAGACGTCCCCAGATACAGGAGCGTATGACAAATGAAATCGCGGACGCTATAGAGGAAAGCTTAAATTGCGACGGCGTATTTGTGATGCTTGAAGCGGAGCATATGTGTATGACGATGAGAGGTATAAAGAAGCCCGGTTCCAAGACTGTAACGCTTGCCAAAAGAGGCAGGTTCTTAGATGATGCAGTACTTGAAGAGAAAGTAATCAAGATGATTGAAATGTAAGGCGC
>CAZCPW010000180.1:0-3392 GCA_964499925.1 uncultured Lachnospiraceae bacterium | reverse complement strand
TTCCAAATCTTTATAACTTCCGGCAGCATCATCAAAGCCACCGCAGCACCCGTCAGATAGCTAAAGGTAAGCTGAGTTACCCCGTCCGCAGACCCGCGCCTCCAGTCAATAAGAGCAAGTATTAAAAAACAAAAAATGTACCAAAGTTTCTTTTTCATTTGAACGGAATTACCTTTCCAAGCTATATCCTATTGATTCCTTGTATCTGTTACGTCAAACATCGGAAGTTATCCTGTTATCCAATCAATATCTGTTTGTAATGAATTTCGAAAGTTCTTCCCCATTCTGCCAACGAGAGAATAAATCAACCTTTATCTCATACCCTTTTACGATTTCATCGATTCGTTTTTGATTTGAATGTTTATCGAGAGAATAAAGATTCTTTATAAATTCGGCGGTCGGAAGTTTGTCAACATTAACAAGACTTCGGTCCTTCACAAGACTGAGGAGTTTAACCTCTGTACTCATAAAACTATCCGTTTCAATTTTCAGCATCTCTCGTTCCGTTGTAGGAACAGAAGATGCCACAAACAGAGATTTGCCCGTATCAAATATCGGCGCAGGCTTTACGAAGTCAAGTGTATCCGCGTCCCTAAGAACCGCAATATTTGACAAATGCCTGTCGCAATTCGAAAGAATAAAATCCGTCATAATTTGATAGTCGAGAAAAGGTCTTAAAACAGATTCTTTAAGGCCATGATTTGCACATACATTTATGAAATGCTCGTAAGTATTTACATCCTGTCTTTTTTTCTCCGAAATTTCTACATCATAAGCGCTTATAAGCTCCAAACTCTCCGATGTAAAAATTTCCGAAAAGCACCCATACATATAAGGTCTCTTGTGAACAGCTATAAGCTCATATGAGGTATATTCGGCAAATCCTTGAAGCTCATGTAACTTGGTCGCAATTACCTCGTTAAAGCTTTCTGCCGAAAGGCTGTCACGGTTGCCCTTTACCATGCCACGCCTTCCGTCTCTGATAGTCCAGCATTTTTCAAGTGAACCCTGAAGGGAACTATTGGGTGTGTAATGCGGCATGATATCACTATTAGCGCTCTCATCGCCTGCTATATTAATGTCATCATGGAAATCATTTGAAAAAAGATTTACGTCCTTCCATTTCAAGCCGGAATCTACCGGAGAAATCCAAAAGTAATCCGTCAATGACAGTCCCAAATTTTTCACCAGATATTCCTCTGAGTTAACCAGTCCCTTTGCTTCCAACATGGCCTTTATATGCCCCTGCGAAATCGGAACCGATCTTCTCATCCACCATTTTTTAAGCCAATCCGTACTCTTAGGCATATGTAAAGGTGCCAGATGCTCATTGTCCGGAATCAATTTATAATCCAATATCAAACCGTCATCGGACAGATTAATGACTGCCACAGGATCATCTCTGCGTCTCAGCACATAGGGTTTCATAGGCAGCCTCCATTTCAATCTTTTCTAACTGCTCATCCAGTTTCCATTCCGCAAGTATATCAAGGTATGCTGTCGCCTCACGTCTGACAGGAAGAAGTTCAATCTCATACTCCCGTCCGTCTTTTGCAAAATTAATATGATATGCCTTATGTTCAATAAAAATCCCTGCCTCGATGCCATATCGTTTAGAACGTATGAATTTCGTCACCCGACATATCTCATAAAGACTGTCCATATCTACATCCAATGCATCTGCCAAGGCCTTTAACTGTCCGCTTTTAATATTGTCAACCGTAAGTTTTGAGTTTGCCAAGTCGTTTAACGTACTATAGGGGACCCCGCTTGCTTTGGAAAGCTTGTATAAAGAAATATTTCGGTCTCGTAAGAATGATTTAAGCATCATAAAGCTCCTTCTGTTGCAGTAACTATACCGCTTATGCGGTATAGTTGCAAGCTTATTCTCGACCTTTTTCGCAGTGGTGATCTTCTGCTTTTGCTCACCAAATGCTATCTCATTCTCATAGGCTTCGAAATATCCATAGTCGCAAACAGCAACACTATCATGGTCAGGCACATAAAGCCGACATTTAAAACATTCTCAAATGAGCCCATAATCATCATCGCAATCAGAAATCCAAGTCTTATAAATTCCGTTTTGTCGCTGTGGGCTCTTCTAAAGCTTCTAACAAGCATCCAAACATACAGGCCAAGGAAAATAACGCCTGCAGGAATGCCGTCCCTGTAGAAAATTTCAAGAAACATGTTGTGCATATCCGTAAAAACAGTTCCTTTAGGGATTTCATCAAGTCCATCTACTTGTATGAAAGTTCCATCTGCCTTTGTGTGACCCAATAAATTCAGATTTTCAAAATAATATGCGTATATGATTTCCCTGGCCGGATCCGAAGTAAGGTAATTATTAAGCCAAACGTAAGTGGCTCCGTCATACTCCGTCTGCACAGTAAGCATATTATTTGTGATTTGAAGATCCTCAACAGGGATTTCTATCTTTGGTGTCTCTTCGGTAATTGTTTCAGTATCTGTACCTGCATTGTCCATTGTCGTATCCTCATATTCGAGTGATACATCCAACCCCAATACCCTCAAATATCTTCCGAGGGTATTGTCAAATGCGCTCTCAAACGAAATATATCTGGTGCTATCCCATGAATCAAAAGAGCGCACTGACCTCTCATCCGAATATTCATTGTAAAAATAAATCGGATGATGAAGAATCGTAGGAAAATATCTAAGAGCCCCATACAGCGGCACGAAGAGCAGAATGGTTATGCCCAAAATGACACACCCTTTTCCAAATGCCCTAAGTCCCCACATCTTTTCTTTATAATGACCGTAAAGCAAAATCACTATTACCACAAAAAATTCCGCAATCACCGCGGTTTTGCGACCGGTCATAAGTGTAAGGCAGGCAAGCAAACCTGAAACGATAAAGAAAAACCAACTTAAGAATTTTTTCCCTTTATTGAAGTACGAAAGCAGCAGGCATGCGGTAAATGCCATCAAATAATGCATACTGTTCTGAGTGACACCGAAGTACATTCCTGTGTAATAAGACTTATCCCAGGGTCTGAAGCCAAAGACAAAGGCCTGCTGGATAAAGAACCAAATGATAAATCCATAAAGAATGGGCATAAAGAATTCTTCTTTATCCGAAATCTCCCTAAAATATAAAGTAAATGCGCCAAAGCAAATAAAATAGTATAAGCAAATAAGGCTATCGTTTCGAGAGATAGTTTGCAACAGTATTAAAACTATAACGAGTACGTACCACGGACTCTTAAGGCTTATTAAAAAAGTTTTAAAACCCTTGCATGATATATATACGAATATAAGATAAAGTGAAATGCCAAGTGATATTGCTGCCGTTGCTCTTTCACCCTTATATTCAAGAAGTGGACTTCCAAGCATAAAGAAAGTAACGCCTAATGTTGCTGCCACTATAA
>CAZCPW010000179.1:0-3419 GCA_964499925.1 uncultured Lachnospiraceae bacterium | reverse complement strand
GCAACAATTTGTTTCAAAACTCTAGCTCCAGATTATATCTTCCTGTTTGTCAAACTCACAATCCTCGTTAAATTTGTCCTGCAACACGTAAAGGCCTTCAAAGAGATCCTGTAAATATAGTCCGAGGTTCTGCCTTTTTACACCGGATAAATCTTCTTTGATAAAAATACAATTTCCAAGACTGTCATATACGGCTTTCCGATTTGCATCACAGTAATATAATGCGCCTTTAGGCGCTTTGACCTCTTCCAATGCATTGTTATTTTGCGGCAGACTTCGTGCCAAAAGTCTTATCAAATATTTAGGCGGTGTAGATTCATACTGTTCCCATTTTCTGAGTGTACTCAATGGAATTCCGTAAGCTTCCGAAAAAGCTTTTTGAGTCATACCTGTCTGTTCTCTTAGTTCTTTAATGTCATTAGTCATTTTATATACCCAATTTGGTTACTATATTTTTTATTGTACCCATATTGGGTAGTTTGTCAATAAAATCTCTCGATAAAATGCAAATGGCACGGTCCGGATGGGCCATGCCACTTTTGTTTTTATACTGTTACGGTTTCTTTATCATCTTCACCCTTTTTACGGATAAAGAACACAGATGCCAAACCATCCGTGCAATTTCGCAAAGCAGAATATCCGGTTAAGGTCGTAACTTCAGAAAAATGCAAATATAATCACACACTTTCACGAATCCAAGCATTCGGTAAGTTACTGACCATATCAATGGCTCTGAATAGTTTAAATGTAAAAGCTGCCGGTGGTCTCTTTGTTCATTACATAGTAAACCATATTCTCCTCGGGCTTTACATACAGCTCTACACTGGTCAAATCAGAAGCCTTCTGCTTCAGGTCGTATTTCCATACATCCTTTGCAATTTTCAGCAATTCTTGCTGTGAATAAGATTTTCCGCCATACTGAACACTGATTTCACTCTTTAACTCTGCATTCTTAGTGGTCTCTTTCTTGGCTGCTGCCTTCTCTGCTTTCTTCACAACAGTCTCTTTCTTTGCTGCCGGTGCCTTCTCTGCTTCCTTCACAACGGTCTCTTTCTTTGCTGCCGGTGCCTTTTCCGCTTCCTTCACAACGGTCTTCGTTTCCGTCTTAATTGCAGCTGTCGGAGCTGCTTTTTTTTCTGCTTCCTTAGGTGCTTCCACTTTGGTGGATGCTACAGCTGCTACGGTTTTCTTAACTGTCATATTATTTTCTCCCTTCTGTACAAATCATGTACAAAAACATTTTCTTTTTCTTAACAAGTGCCGTATTACGATACTTAATTAGATAGCATATTCCATTTCTCTGAAATTATCAACTATTAAAAAAACGGTAACGGCAGGTAACCTTGCTAAACGTGACAAGATTTTTGATGAGATCGTGCCGGTCTTTTTAGACTGCCTACGTCGGCCGACGATGTTACCTCCACACCTGCGCAGGAACTTGATGACAAAGAAAAGCAAGTGCCGGATTATGTCCGAGAGCATGGTGCAATTACCAGTCAAGGCTGTCCGGATTTAACAGAAAACTCATAATATCCATAACGACAATGCCTTTTTCATTGCGCCATGGTTTAATTCTATCCTTCACAACAATGATCTTTTTAAAGGAATCATCAATGTGAGCCAGTGAATTTTGCTCCTGCTCCATTTTTTCATGGTTGGGAATCGCAAAAGCTGATTGAATATAGTATCTGCGACTTCCGAGATTGCAAACAAAATCGACTTCCAATCGTTTGCGTACAGCTTTTCCTTCTTCACTTTTTTCTGTATGTTCCACAACACCTACATCTACATTGAATCCTCTGACGAGAAGCTCATTATAGATGATATTTTCCATAATATGATTTTCTTCCTGCTGCCGAAAATTAAGTTGCGCATTGCGTAACCCTACATCAGTAAAATAGTATTTATATGGTGAAGCAATATATCGCTTGCCCTTAATATCGTATCGTTCTGCCTTGCTGATAAAAAAAGCATCTAATAGATAATTAATATAGGTTGCAATTGTCTTATCACTGACAGGCATACCATTGCTGCTGAATGTATTTGCAAGTTTTGTCGGATTTGTTAGCGACCCTACCGCAGATGCCAGAATATTAAGCAACGTCGACATGGCATTGTCTCCGCGCAAATTGTAACGATTTTCAATATCCTTTAGATAAAGCTCCTGACAAAGAGTGGTCAAATATCCGGATTTCAATTCATCTGTTTTTCGACTAAGTATCTGTGGGAGACCGCCATAGGTAAAATAATCAATCCATGCGTCATACTTATCACCCGGATATGCTGAAACATACTCAGAAAAAGAAAGCGGATATACTCGCACTTCATCTCCGCGTCCACGAAATTCTGTAAGAATATCTGAAGAAAGAAATTTGGAATTGCTTCCGGTTACGTAAATGTCCACATTTTCTCGCCGATTCAGTCCGTTAAGTACTGCTTCAAAATTCCTGCATAGCTGAACCTCATCTAAAAATACATACCACATGCCATCATCGGTAATTCGTTCCTTAATGTAGGCACTCAGTTTTTTACTGTCGCGAAATTCCTCAAAGTCATCATCATCCAATGGAATAGTGATAATTCTTGACGATTCCACACCTGATTCAATCAAATAATGATAGTAAAGATTAAAAAGAAGATATGACTTACCACATCGACGAATACCGGTAATGACCTTGATCATACCGTTTTCTTTTCGTTCTATTAGTCGGTTAAGATACTGATCTCGCCTAATTTGCTCCATAATCTCGTACTCCTTACTTCGGAAAAGTGTAAATGGTTGCATTTTCCCGTAATGACATTATAGTCGTAGCCGGAAACAGTGTCAATGTTGCGCAGTTATCTGTTCCGAAAAACTGTCGAAAGATACGTTTCTCCGAAGTGGAATGTCTTCTATGTTCACGAAAGATGCTTTAAACAAGGAGATTCCACCTCCTTGACCTCCGATTAGCCTCGCAACTGCATTGTACAGTCAACAAAATCTTTATGCAGGATTTTATCCCATCATAATTGTGGCGACATGACAAGATATTTGACAAGATAGTGCTATTTTTTTCAGTCTGCCGGAAATAGAACCCTTGAATTGTGAGAACGTCAAAGTTATCTCGTCAAAATCTCTTCAGTATCTCGTCAAATCTCGTCAGATTCATTGACTGTTATGACGAGATTTATTATAATCATGGCTAGACAAATCACCTTAAAGGAGAGGGCGACATGACTTATCAAGAAAGCGAAACTGTAGAACTGAAATCTGTTGTTGTAGACGATATCAAGAAGGAAATCATTGCCTTTGCAAACAGCGATGGAGGTATACTATATATTGGTGTTCGGGATGACGGTGAGGTTATTGGTTTAGATGATCCGGACGGCAGTGCACTGCAAATCAGCAACATGGTGAGAGATTCCATAAAGCCGGATGT
>CAZCPW010000178.1:0-3433 GCA_964499925.1 uncultured Lachnospiraceae bacterium | reverse complement strand
CAAGCGTTATTACACACAGAATAGCTTATTTGATAGATGAGGCAAATGTTAATCCATACAATATCCTTGCCATTACCTTTACCAACAAGGCGGCAAAGGAGATGCGTGAGAGGGTAGACAGGATTGTCGGATACGGGTCGGAACAGATTTTTGTTTCTACCTTTCACTCCATGTGCGTTCGCATTTTAAGAAGATTTGCGGACAAACTCGGCTACGACAATAACTTTACGATTTACGACACCGACGATCAGAAGCAGGTCATCAAGGAAGTCGCAAAAAAGCTTGAAATCGATACAAAGATTATTAAGGAAAAAGCAATTTTAAACCAGATTTCCGCATGCAAGGACGAACTCGTCACACCGGAGCAGTTTTCGCTTGAATCGATGAGCGATTTTTCAAAGAGAAAGATTGCACAGGCATACACGGAATACCAGCGAAGCCTAAAGAAAAACAACGCCTTTGATTTTGACGATCTGTTAATGAAGACGGTTGAACTTTTCAAGGCAGAGCCAGAGGTGCTTACCAATTACCAGAACAGATGGCAGTATATCCTGGTTGATGAGTATCAGGATACGAATACGGCACAGTTTGAACTGATAAGGCTTCTTGCGGGTTCGAAACACAATCTTTGCGTAGTGGGCGATGACGACCAGTCCATTTACAAGTTCAGGGGCGCAAATATCAGGAATATTCTTGATTTTGAACATTACTATCCGGAAGCAAAGGTTGTAAAGCTTGAGCAAAATTACAGATCGGTCGGAAATATACTTAAGGCCGCAAACTCCGTTATTCGCAACAATTCGGAAAGAAAGTCAAAGGCTTTGAGGACTTCAAAGCCTGACGGAGAGAAGATTCATTACAGAAACTTCGATACGGCAGGAGAGGAAGCAGAGTACATCAGCTTAAATATCGCAAAATCCGTTAGGAAGGGTGAATCCCTTTACGGAGAGAATGCCATTCTTTATCGTACGAATGCGCAGTCCCGACTGATGGAAGAAAGACTTGTAAGGGATAATGTTCCTTACAGGATAGTCGGAGGCGTTAACTTCTATTCAAGGCGCGAGATTAAAGACCTCTTAGCCTATTTAAAAACCATTGACAACGGTAAGGACGACCTTTGCTGCAAGCGTATCATCAATATTCCGAAGCGCGGAATCGGGGCTACGACCATAGCAAAGCTTCAGGCGGCTGCGGATGAGCACAGTGCATCCCTGTTTGATGCGATTTTAAATCCCGAGTGGACGGATATTAAGGGCGGAACGGCTGAAAAGCTTCGTTCTTTTTCCAATATGATATTAAGGCTTAGAGCGGTTAACGGCGAGGAGGGCCCTTTAAAGACTTTAAAGGAAACTCTTGATATTACCGACTATATTAACCAGATGGATGTTTCTTCGGAGGAAGAGGCGGCTGAGCGTATAGACAATATTGAGGAATTCATTTCAAAGGTAAAGACTTACGAGGACGAGCATGAGGATGCAACTCTGTCGGGACTTTTGGAAGAGATTGCTCTTGTAGCGGATATAGATTCCGTTGACGAATCGGAGGACAGGACCCTTCTTATGACGATTCACTCGGCAAAGGGTTTGGAATTTAAGAACGTTTACCTAATCGGAATGGAGGACGGCCTTTTCCCGAGTTATATGTCGATTTCCACAGGGGATGCCGAAATCGAGGAAGAAAGACGTCTTTGCTACGTTGCCATCACGAGAGCCAAGGAAAATCTCACCATCAGCTCCGCACGTGCGAGGATGATAAACGGTGAGACTCAGTACAATGCGGTGAGCCGTTTCGTACACGAGATTCCAAGCGACCTGTTTGACATTCCGCCGGTTAAGAAGAAATCCTTCTACGATGATGAAGACTCAAGAGATTTCGGCGGATATAAGAGATCCTTCCGTGAGGATGATTCAAGGGACTTTGGCGGATATAAGAGATCTTATAAAGAAGATGACATTGATAAAGAAGCTTCTTTTTCATCCTTTAGCGGATTTAAAAGGGAGCCGGACGCTGTTAACACTTCTTTTTCCTCTTATTCGGGATACTCAAGGCCGAGGGCCTACTATAAGCCCAAGGAAACCCCGGAGGAAAATAAACCCTTTATAGCAAAGAAAGAAAATTTAAACTTACTGACGAAAGGTTCGGATCTTTCGCAAGGCGGGGCAGATTTAAAGGTCGGTGACCGTGTGATGCACATAAAGTTCGGTGTCGGGACGATTATAAAGTTAGTGAAGGAAACGAAAGATACCAAGGTGACGGTGCAATTTGACAGTTGCGGACAGAAGATTATGTATGCTTCTTTTGCGAGACTCAAGGTAATTAATTAGAAAGTGATTGACAATCGCGGACGTTTATTTTTTAATAAGAATAGGTTAATTGCTATATGATTTAATAACCTTTGAAAGGACGTGATCCTATGAAATGTATATGTAAATGTTTAAAAAATAATTTTTTAAGAAAGGTGAGGGACTTAAAAGTGAACACTAAGATTGAAGAGTTAAAAGAGTTATTAAGCGAGTATACCCATGGTAAGAAGGAAGAGGAGAAGAAGGCTAATCCCGTAGTAATCGTTCTTGCTGTTTTGGGAGCAATTGCAGCAGTTGCAGCTATCGCATACGCTGTTTACTATTTCTTTGTACCCGAAGATTCAGAGGACTTTGAAGACTTTGAAGACGAAGAGCTCGAGGACGAGGATTTAGAAGAGGAATAATAGTAAAGGATTTTAAGGGGAGTCTCTTAAAGAGGCTCCCCTTTTTGAATGATACCGGGTTTGAAAGGCTCAAAACTTCGATGCAATCCGGTATCATTTTGTGGGAAATACATGATATGAAAAAAGGATCGGAATTAATCGGAAGGGTTACGCATGTTTCCTTTCCCAACAAAGCGACGATAGAAACAGACGAAGGCCCCGTGACCTGCAAAAATGCAATTCCCGGAGACTTGGTAAAGGTTCGCATCTTGAAAATGCGAAAAGGCAAGCCCGAAGGAATGCTTTTGGAAGTGGTAGAGCAGGGTGAGAATTCCGTGAAGTCGCAGTGCTCTCACTTCGGAGCCTGCGGCGGATGTACCTACCTTACCATGAAGTATGAAGACGAGCTTAAGCTTAAAGAAGCGGAGATCAAGGAACTTTTTGACAGAGCGATTTCCTATGAGTATGAGTGGGACGGCATCAAGGCAAGTCCCGTGTACGAAGGCTACAGGAACAAGATGGAGTTTTCTTTCGGCGACGAATACAAGGACGGCCCGCTTTCCCTTGGCATGCACAAACGCGGAAGCATGTTTGATGTGGTGTTTACGAAGGATTGTTATATCGTCGATTCGGATTACAGACTTATTCTAAATGCAGTAAGAGAGTTCTTTTTACATGAGGGGCTTAAGTACTATCACCGAATGAGGCATGAAGGGTATTTGCGTCATCTGCTTGTGAGAAAGGCTA
>CAZCPW010000177.1:0-3497 GCA_964499925.1 uncultured Lachnospiraceae bacterium | reverse complement strand
CGAGGACGGAGAGGGCGAGGACGGCGCGTGAGAGTTTCGCAAGCGAAACTCTTTTTACGCTATTTTACACTATCGCAATTCCTCAAATTTATGTATAATAAACACATGAGCGAGGAAGAGTTTTTTAATATTTTAAATAAAACCGAGATTATAAAGCCCAATATCGGCTTGGAAAATTCCGGAAATCTTGAGCTTTACATGAAGATAGTAAAAGAGTTTTATGAAACCGGAGCTTCAAGAGCCGATGAAATTGAGGGTTATTACGAAAATAAGGACTACAGGAATTATACAATTGCGGTTCATGCTCTTAAGTCGTCAGCCCGCATAGTCGGTGCGATAAAGCTTTCAAAGCTTGCCGAAAGTCTTGAAGAAGCGGGTAACGATTTAAACGTAACCGCTGTTAACAATGCGACCGGGGAACTTTTGAAACTGTATAGAAAGCTCATTTCGGATTTGAAGACGTTTCTTTATACATCCGAGGATAAGCCTCTGATAGATGAAGGCTATCTCAAGGAAGCTCTTTCCTTTATAAAGGAGATGGCTTCGAGTTTCGACTTCGATTCGATTGATTCGGTTATGGCAGAGCTTGACAAGTACAGGATGCCGGAAAAGTTTGAAGCTAAATATTCCAAGTTGAAGGTTTACGTGGCAGAGGTTTCCGATGCTGATATAATTAAGCTACTGGAGGAGATTTAAATCTATGTTTGCAAGCAGTAAAAAAGTACTTTTCATAGGAGAGACCTCTTCATTTTTAGTTAATGCGGTAAGAGAAGGGCTGAAGGAATACGGCGTTGAGTGCGAATTTTGCAGGCTTGACGTTACCGATATCAGTAAGATTGAGGACAAGCCGGATATGTTCTTTATCTATGCGGACGAACAGGCGATTAAGCAGACGGAAGCTCTTATCTATGTGAGAGACCTATGCGTCGAGGAAGAGAAAAAGATTTATTTAATCGGCTACAACGAGGAACTCAAGGTCATCATGGATATGATCCCGTCCGATTGCCTCGGAAGAAGCTTTGAAAGACCCATCAACGTAAGGATGATTGCGGAGACGCTTCGTGAGGATGCCTTTGACGTTGATAATGTTAAGAATAAAAAGCATATTTTGGTCGTAGACGATTCGGGTAACATGCTTAGGACCATCAAGGGGTGGCTTGAAGACAAGTACAGGGTTTCCATGGTGAATTCCGCAACCAGCGCGATATCGTTTCTTGCGGTGAATCAGCCGGATCTTATCTTGCTTGATTACGAGATGCCGGTATGCAGCGGCCCTCAGATGCTTGAGATGATACGTTCCGAGGTCAAGACGGAGAACATTCCCGTTATTTTTCTTACTTCGAAGGGGGATAAAGAAAGCGTTACAAAGGTATTAAGCCTTAAACCGCAGGGGTATTTGCTCAAGTCAATGCCTTCGACTCAAATCATAGAGGCTATTGACAATTTCTTTATTTCACAAAAGGTTAAAGGACTGTAGAAGATGCAATTTAAGGGCTTAAGAAGAAATGATTTCAGTAAGACATGGGATGAGGCATTTCCGATAGGAAACGGCACGATAGGCGGCCTTGTTTTCGGAAATCCTCTTAATGAAACCATCATTACAAATCATGAAGAACTTTTCCTTCCGCTTCCCGAGAATACCGACAGCAGACCGTACAACGGCAAGGCCTACGTAGACGGCATGCGAAAGCTTATCTTTGAAGGAAAGTATAAAGAAGCAATCGAGTATTATTTAAAGGGCTTAAATGAGGACGGCTGTCCTTATAATTCCATTGTTTGGACCAATCCCTTTGAAGTTGCCACAACAGTAAATATAAATATTCTCAATGCCAAGGAAGCCGATGTGAGCGAGCTTTCAAATCGGCTTTATTTTGCTACGGGCGAATGTGAGACAGGGTTCCTGTTAAATGGAGAAAAGGTTTGCAGGAGAGCTTTTGTTTCAAGAAGCCGTGACATTATGGCTATTGAGCTTTCAAAAGAGGGAAATCCAGCAGACGTAAGTGTTTCTTTATCGCTTACCGATGAGGCAAGATACATATCTTCATCGAAGGCTTATTCCGAGGGTGAGATTTTAGTCCTTGAGGCTACACATTCGGAAGATGAATCCGGCTTTGTGTCGGCAGCCCGCATTATGACGGACGGACAGGTTAAGAGTTCCAAGGACGGTATTATAAAGATTTCAAAGGCAAATTACGTGCTCGTTTACTATTCTTTGTCACCGTGGAAATTACGTCTTGAAGCAAGCAAGGTTAAGCTCATAAGGACCCTTGAAGATGCAACTCCCGACAGGGAGGTACTCTTTAAGGAACATGAGATGATTCACAGAGACCTCTTTGAAAAGGTAACGGTTAATTTTTCGGATTCGGAAGAGGAGTATACTAACGAGGAACTTTTGGCTACGCAGGGTGACGGAGAGCTTTCACCAAAGCTTTTGGAAAGAATGTGTGATTTCGGCCGTTATCTCGAAATCGCAAGCTTCGGAAAGCTTCCTCCCAATTTGCAAGGTGTATGGAACGGAAACGTAACACCTCCGTGGAGTTCGGATTACACGCTGGACGAGAACGTTCAGATGATGATGTGGCAGGCTCTTCCGGGAGGTTTGAGTCAGTTTTCAAGGAATTACTTTGACTGGCTTGAGTCCTATACGGAAGATTTCAAAAAGAACGCACAGAGCTATTACGGATGCGATGGCGTCTTTGCTGCTGCAAGAGTTTCATCCGACGGCTTTCACAGGCATTTTTCTTTAGATTGGCCGATGATTATCTGGACTGCGGGAGCAGGATGGCTTTCAAGTGAGTATGAAAAGTACTACGAGTTTACCGAGGATGAAAATGTTCTTTTAAGGGGCATTAGGTACTGGAAAGAGGTTGTAAGGTTTTACGAAGACTTCCTCATAATCGGGGAAGACGGAAAGTTTGTTTTTGCACCTTCTTATTCGCCGGAGAATACTCCTTCAAATTCAAACTCTCCGGTTGCGGTTAATGCAACAATGGATATTGCGGTTTGCAAGGAGGTATACACAAACCTGATTAATGCCTGCAAACTTTTAAATGTTGAGACGGAGAGTATAGACAAGTGGGAGCATGAGCTTAGCTTGCTTCCCAAGTACAAAGTTAACGAAGACGGAGCGATAAAGGAGTGGACGACGGATGATTTAAAGGATGATTATCATCATCGCCATTCGTCTCATCTTTATCCGGTTTTCCCGGGAGATGAAGCCCTAAAGAGCGACGACGAGGAACTGATTAATGCGTGTCACACAGCCTGCGAAAAAAGGCTTTCGGACGGAATCGAAGCAATTTCGGGATGGGGACTTGCTCATCTTGCAAATATTTCGGCCCGTTTAGAGGATGAAAAGCTTTGGACGAAGGCATTAAGCCGTCTTATAAATGTATTTACTTTAAAGAATTTGTTTACAACGCACAATCCGCATGAACTGTTCCAGATGGATGCAAACCTGGGTCTTACATCGGCGGTATATGAGATGATTGCATATT
>CAZCPW010000176.1:0-3540 GCA_964499925.1 uncultured Lachnospiraceae bacterium | reverse complement strand
AAGTAATATCCTTTATTGCAAAGACTTCATCTTCGGTGAAGTCTTTTTCCGATTCGCTTGTGATGACCTGTGAAATGAGCACGTAGGGTTCGGAAGCGTCATACATGTTGCCAAGGGTTGCTTCGGCAAAGAGCACGATTGAGCTTTCACTTTCGGGGTTTGTGCCGCGAGAGTGGGTGAGCTTGATGTCGTTGAATCCCGTATAGATGGTCATGGCAAGCTGTTTTGGCTTCCCTAAGGAGTCTTTGCCTTTAAGGATGATGGCCTTTGCATTGCCTTTTTCTTTATACGAAACGCTTGTGCCGTTATCGGGAAAACCGTAGGAGCCGAGCGTTACCAAAACGGGGCGTCTGTACAGGCGGAGCTTGTCTACGCGCACGAGTCCTTTCTCAATCGGGAAGTCCGCCAGGTTGATTGCCTGGTTCCAGTGATTTTCCGTTTCCATGTCAAAGTCAAAGTAAAGTCTTCTGTAGAGTACCTGATCTTTTTCACCGGAGTAGAGGCTTACGTTTCCGTAAAGCACATGTGAGGTCGTAAGATCCTTGATGATGTAGGCCTCACTTTCAACGTCTCCCTTACAAAGGCCGGTTTCTTTATCCATGTCCGGAGTTGATTCCCAAGGGAATTTTGAATTGTAGGAAAGCTTTGAATAGTTCCACATTCCGTGAAGGTCGCGCTTTTCTTTCCTGACCTTGCCGGTTCTCAGAATCGTTTCGCCGTTTGCTTTGTGATTGGAAAAAGAAAGAGCCGGGCCATTAAGGGTAGTTACCTTTACTTCGTCGTGACTAAGCTTTTCCCAGGTACCGTTATTTTCTTTTTCATTCCAGAAGGGATGGTCCTTTGGAAGGTGCAGGCACATAAAGGCCTTTCCGAACCAATAGGGCGATTCGGCGCAGGAGTACCCCTGGACAAGGGGCTTAAACTCGCCGTAGAAGCCAAGAGTCGGCACACCCTTATAAAGAAAATCATCGCGGCACAAAAACTGCAGAAGAGAGCCGGAAGCGATTCTTCTTGCAAGTCCGGGATTTACGGTTGAATTCGGAAGCAGGAGGTTACCTTCAAAGGCGCTTGTGGCGGCATTCCTATATATGCAGCTTCGACCCCACATGTTGGTATGACCGTCTTCGTCGAAAAAATCGGGATAGGTCTGCATGAGGGCGTTTGAATACTTTTCAAAGCGCTTTGCGATGTAAGGCTCATGTTCGTATCCGTACCAAAGGTTCCAAAGAGGGGCGTACATATTGAAGGCCCAGCAGGAGTAATAGTCAAAGCACTGACCGTCCCTGTACCAACCGTCGCCCACGTAGTAGGAAAGAATAGCCTCGGCATGGTCGAGCATGATGTCTTTGTTGATCTCGTAGCCGTTCATACTCAGGAAGGCAAGGTCAAGCATGTTGAAAAGGCGCCAGTTCTGAGGAACGGTTGCGGCATTGGCAAAGCCGTTTAGGAAAGAGGCGATGAGATCCTTTTCATCCTTCGTATAGGTATCCCAGATTTCCTCTTTGGAAAGCCAAAGCCCGATTACGAGGGCACAGGTTTCGACGGTTTGCTGGTAGGTACGAGTCGGGTCGACCGTTTTTGTAATCGCGGTTAACGACTCATAACTTCCGACGAATAGGGAATCCTTGGGATTGACTACTCTTAAAATATGCTTCTTGTAATATTCTCTTATTGAAATTCCGTTTATGGTAAGGTCGGGACGCTCGTGGATGATTACCGAAGAGATAAAGAAAGTCCTTGTAAGCCCTTCGAATATCTCCGCAAGGCGCTGAACGGCCTGCTCACTTTCACTGTCCTTTAGGTGAGGGTAGGAAATTTCTTTATCCTTACGAGGCATGACGACGGGATCGTCAATCGATGCGATATTGTTAAAACAACCTTCAAGAATGTAAATGCCTGCTTCAATCCAAGAATCGCGGGTGAGTCCGGTATAGGGACTCAAAGTAAAGTCTGTTGTTTGCGCTTTGAATGCCATATTAACCTCCTACCAAATGAAGAGCTCATCACCCTGCAGCTTCAGCAAAGCTTCCAGATAATAATAATCGCCGTAAATGATAGCAAAGTGGTGATCTTTGTCGTGATAGGAAGCAGTGCAGTAATTAACGATGTTGTCCTGATTTAAGGTAAAGTCGCAGCGTTTTTCGGTGAGCGCCCGTAAAAGCTTTAAAGCACTTGAAAGGAAAAACTCGCCTTCGGAGCCGGTTGTAACCTTTGAAAGTTCAATCAGACCGCAGGCTGCGATTGCCGCAGCGGTTGAATCTTCGTAGGAAGGTTCTTTAGGCTGCCTAAAATCAACCGGAATAAGCCCGGACTCGGGGATGTTCTCAATAAAGTAATGAGCCACTTTCTTTGATGCATTGAGGTATCTTTCTTCGCCCGTATGCAGGTAGCTTAAAAAGAAACCGTACAAAGCCCAACCTTGGCCTCTTGTCCATGAAGAACCGTGGGCATAGCCCTGCCCACCGAAACTTTGTACAAATTCGCCGGTTTCGGGATTTAACTCAACTATGTGATTTACCGAGCCGTCCTCGCGTAAGAAGTTCTTTATCGCCATATCGGCATGACGCATTGCAACGTGCTTAAAGCGGGGATCGTGGGTTTCCTCACTTGCCCAGTAAAGAAGGGGAAGATTCATAAGGCAGTCGATGATGCACCAGCCGACGTTTGAAGTGGGCCCGTTTTCCTTACCGATTCCGTCATTCCAAGCCCTTATGTAGGAGCCTGCGGGGTTAAAACGACCTGCCATGATGTTTGCGGCATGAAGCCCTCTTTTACGTCCGTCCGCAAAGCCTGTTTCTTTGTACGCGGCTACATCCGTGGGAAGCCAGAGAAAACCGCAGTCGTGATCGAGATTGTAGAAGCGGTCAAAGCAGACGCTGAGCTTGCTGCCTATTTCAAGGGCAGCTTCTTTATATTTATCTTCGTGAGTTTCGTGATACATAAGCCACAGAATGCCGCCGTAAAAGCCGTTAGTCCACCAGTTGATATCGTTTGGCGAAGATTTATCGTCAAAGCGTGAATTAATCGTGGTATAGGGAATGATTCCGCGACTCCTGTCTGCCACATGGCTTATTTTGTCCATCGTTTTCTTTAAGGCTTCGTCAAAGAAAGCCTTATCTGAAGTATTAAGATTCATAAGAAATTTCTCCTTACGTTTGTGCCGTGTTTTGCTTTTATTATACGGGAATTGACTTTAAAAACCATATAATATTTTGCTTAAACGTGTAATTTTTTTTGAAAGAATTACGAACAAACGTTTGACAAAGTATAAAAAGAAGGTATACTTGATTTATAGAAAGAATTTTCGATTGTATTGTTCGCAAACTGATTTTTCATGGAGGAATTACGTGAAACTTTTACATTGTGCCGATTTACATCTTGATTCAAGCCTCAGTATGAATTTTACCGAAGGTTCCGGGCGAGAGCGAAGAGCGGAACTTTTAAACAATTTTGTAAGGCTTACGGATTATGCAAATGACCATGAGATCTTTCATATTCTGATTGCGGGCGATCTTTTTGACAGAGCAAATGTTTCAAGGA
>CAZCPW010000175.1:0-3548 GCA_964499925.1 uncultured Lachnospiraceae bacterium | reverse complement strand
GAGACAGGAGTGTTGCAAGAGATAAACCAACGTAGCCGGTGCCTGCGACGGCTATGTTGTAAGATTTGTTATTTGGAATGATGTTTGAAGTCTCTTCGGCTTCGATGAAAAGGGTTGTAATGTCAAAATCAAGCGCTTTGGCGAGACTTTGAAGCTGATCGATGGAAGGCATAAACGTACCCGCCTCGATTCGTCCGACAGTAGCTCTGTTTAATCCGGATATTTTTGCAACTTCGGCTTGCGTCAAGCTTTTCTTTTTTCGATATTCGGATATTTTTGATGAAATAATTTGCTGTGAGGTTTGTTTCATGGTATGGACCTTTCGAATGATATTACTACGTATGAAGATATCATTTGGAACAGATGATGTCAACGTTAAAGAGAAAAATAGAGAAAATGCTACGAATAATATCAAACAAAGAAAAAGCCGAAGATGCTTGCAAACATATGTTTGCATGTATATAATGTTAGTTAAGCAAAGGTGTTACCTAACGAGGTAGGCGGTTGGCCCTCTTGCAGTTGGAAGATTTATTGAACACAACAAAAATGACCGCCAATAGCATCCCAAACTGTTGCGGTCATTTTTGATCAAACATAAACGGGGCTAACCGACTATCGGTATCGCCTTTGTGATTTAATTATAGCAAGGAATAAGGTTTTGTCAAATCAAGGTAAGAGGAGCATAAAATGATTTATACATTAATGCTATTCGATACTCCACTGCTTAAATTTTCGGTTGAGGGCGGTGCAGAGGTAGATATTAATATTTTGGAAATTTATGAGAAGAACAAGATGCTTCTGCCACTTGATTTGCCGGAAATTTCTGCAAAGGGTATAGAATCCTGGATTCGTCATCGTTCAATTCCCAAAAATCGCACATATGTAGACAATTTGCTCGCTTCTATGGGCCTGAGTATCAATCGCCCTTTTGATTTGATTCGGATTTCCAAGGGGTTGGGTTTGAATGACAGCTATTGGCTGAAACAAGAGGGCAGCAAAGATTTATTTGCCGGTGTAAATCTCTATGATAATAGGTTTAGCCGTATTTTGGGTCAGATTGCCTTTACAGGTTATGGGAGTAGCATAGCAACAGGATTCAGTTCAAGTCCCGAATTTACCACGAACGGCATGCTTCCTAAATGCTGGCGCAGGATTAACGGTAAGATTGTTTTATATAAGGGAGGCACATCGGGAGCATCGAATGCGGGGTATGAGCCGTATTCGGAATTCTATGCATATCAGATTGCAAAGATTATCGGAATAAATGCTGTTCCGTATGGACTTTCAAAATGGAAAGAAAAACTTTGTTCCACTTGTGTTCTTTTTACAGACAAGGACACTGCTTTCGTACCGATAGGAAGAGTTGTTCGCACCGGGGGTATTCAGGCGGTCCGCAAATATTATAAATCTCTGGGACCCGAGTTTGAAAAAGCTCTCGATGATATGATTATCTTTGATGCATTGATATTCAATACAGACAGGCACTATGGAAATTTCGGCCTTCTGGTAGACAGCCATACCAATAAAATAGTGGCTCCTGCTCCGCTGTTTGATCATGGAAACAGTTTACTTAATTTTGCAGGTGCTGAATCATGGAGTGACAAAGAAAGTATCTCGAAATACGCTAAAGCTCAGCTGCCGCAAGTATATGATGATTACGTTGAAGAGGCAAAAAAAGTGCTCACGCACGAATGGCGCAATGCTATTAGGAAACTTATAGACTTTAAGCTGCCAAAGCATTCCAGATACAATTTAAGTCCTAATCGTATAAAAATGCTTGAATATATAGTAAGCCAAAGGGCAGCAGAACTTTTGAAATGATATAGGGCATTGGCTATATCAATTTTCTCAATCGGTATTCTAATTGAAAGATTTGCCAAAATAAAAATATTCGGAGCCAATCGTGAAAAAGAAACCTTTCATCGCCTTAGCATTGTTTCTAATATTAATATCGGGAGTTGCGGTTATTAGGAGTTTGATAATCGGCCTGGACATTGACGAAGAGTACTCGGTGGCTCTTACATATCGCATTGCATCGGGCGATATGCTTATAAAGGAAATGTTTGAACCACACCAACTCTCGGGGATCCTTCCGGTGTTGTTTGTGAAACTTTTTATAGTTGCTTCGGGTGGATGCGAGTATCTGTGCCTTTATTTGCGATTCCTCGGAATAGGTTTTGCGTTTATTGTAAGTCTGACATGGTACCTAAGTCTTTCAAAAGTATACAATAAACCGTTCGTTTTTCTGACTTCCGTTATCATATTTAATACTTTCCCTAAGGGAATAGTTTCTCTTGAGTTTACCAACACTGAGCTTTGGATGCTCCTGCTGGTAGGCATTTCTTTATTTAACTATTTTCAATCTTCAAAGTATATTCATATCATTTTTGCAGGCATTTTCATGGTCTTTGAAGTACTTGCCTACCCGTCATGTGTGCTACTTTTTCCGCTTTTCCTTGTTATTTTACTGCAGAAAAAGAAAATCAAAGCTGCAATTATATTTTCGGGCGAGTGCTTATTAAGTGCCGGAGCCTTTTTGATATATCTTTTGACAAAGATGAGCTTTAAGGAACTCTTGTCCGGCATTGGATACGTGATGTCGGATGAGGAACATTCTGAAGGATTTGTTTCCAAACTTTTAAGCCGTTTCGGAGAACTTCCGGAGCTGTTTATCTACTGCTTGATATACTCACTAATTGCCTTAATAATTTCATTTATAATTTGCAAAATAAGGAAAATCTCGTCAAATAAAAACTTATGGAATTTGCTTCCTATAGTAACCATTGTTATCGCACTTTTAGATCAGTTACGTCTTTGGCTCTTCTGCGGAGAGGTTCTTGTTTATCCGCAGATTATCTACCTGCTTGCCACAGTTTACGGAGGCTTTCTTTATGAACAAAGAAAACAAGCAGATTCTGACATATTAATGTTTAAACTTTTTTACATTCCGGGAATCATAGCTCTTTTCTGCGTACTTTTGCTAAGCAACCTGACCATTAAATCAGCCCTGGTTCACTTGCTTCCAAGCGTACTTTGCATGTTTTTGTTGTTAAATCTCTCGGAAGAGCAATTCGAAACTCGCAAATGGTCGGCATATTTACTCTCCATACTTTGGTGTATAGTCATCATCGCAGGACGTATCTACATGGTCCGAGACGGGGGTTTCAATAACGGAAATATCAATTTCGTAAAGCAGAAGATTCTTTACGGACCGGGAAAGTACATCTATGCTCCCTACATGACCGGTTACAAGATTAATGAGGAACAAGGCTTTCTTGCGGAAAACATTCCTGCCGGCAGCAAGGTATGGTACATAGGAACGCATAATCTCATTTACCTTGCAAACGACTATGAAGTTTGCACCGCCTCCACCATCAGTACTCCGGTTTATAATGAGACTTATCTTGAGTATTTTGATGTAAATCCCGGAAAGATGCCGGAATATGTGATACTTGACAAGGACTTCCTTGCCAATCAAAAAGAAAACATATCAGCAGAGGTACTTTCATGGATTGATGAGCATTATGAAAGCGTTGATTCGGAGAATG
>CAZCPW010000174.1:0-3564 GCA_964499925.1 uncultured Lachnospiraceae bacterium | reverse complement strand
CCGAAAGAGTTGACTGGATTGCTCCCGTAACCGTTTATCCCGGCGAGGAAGAGCTTCTTGCACTTGCACAGGGCGCCATCAGAGTTATGACAGGCGAAGAGAAAGCACAGATTTATTAAGTAGATTTGTTCTTTATACTTATCGTAAAATTTGGCACGCACTTTTGAGCTGATGCTTAAAAGTACGTGCTTTTTTGGGCTATTTTATTTTCGAAGCAGAATTTATTTATCGATAATTCATATCTCGAATGAGAAAAGTTCTTTTTTAAAAAAAGAAGAAATGTCAAAATCTTGCAATAAATCCCATGGAAAAGTGTCAAATTTGCCTCTGTGAAACCTTGGAAAAGTGTCAAAATGGCAGTATAATATCCTTGGAAAATGCACAAAGAAGATGCGGAGGTACTTTCGATGCTTAAGAGAAAGGTAGAAAAGGATATTGTTCATTGGATTGAAAACAGTGACAGAGCCTTACTTGTATACGGTGTTCGTCAGGCAGGAAAGACGTTCATTATTCGTAAGTGCTTAAGCGAGGCGGGATGTGACTACATTGAATTTAATCTGATCCGTCAGCCGGAGATTGTGGATATTTTGAAAGGGGCCACCGATGTAGACAATCTTATTTTGAAACTGTCTTTATATAGCGATAAGAAGATTGTTGCGGGTAAGACTTTCTTTTTCTTTGATGAAATTCAGAAATACAAGGAAATTGTGACAAAAATTAAGTTTCTTGTGGATGATAAGCGATATCGATACATTCTATCCGGCTCGCTGTTGGGCGTGGAAATTGTGAATTTAAAATCAGCGCCGGTTGGTTATTTGAAGACAATAAATATGTATCCATTGGATTTTGAAGAGTTTCTGCAGGTTTTTAATGTAGATGATCATATTTTGGATATTTTGAAAAATGCATTTGAATCCAAAACACCCGTAGACGAAGTGATTCATCATAAAATCATGGAGATGTTCAATCTTTATATGATTATCGGCGGAATGCCGGCTGCGGTAGATATATACCAAAACTCCGGCAATATTGACGATGTGATGGATGAGCATAGGTCAATTATAGAACAGTACAAGTTGGATTTTACCCAATATGAGGAAGAAAACCGCAAGTTAATAATTACTCGCATCTTTGAACTTATACCCGCAGAACTGAATGAAAAAAATAAACGATTTAAGATTGGGGATGTCAAGGATGGCTTGCGATATGATCGTGTTGAAGACAGTTTTACGTGGCTTTGGAAAGCTGGAGTGGCTTTGGGCGTGTTCAACACGACGGAACCTACGGTACCGCTTATGCTAAACGAAAAAAGTACGCTCTTTAAGATGTTTTTGTCAGATGTCGGTTTGCTGACTACGATATACGGAAAATCCTGTAAGCTGAAAATTGTCAATGGCGACAAAGACATAAACAAGGGTGCCGTATATGAAAATGTCGTGGCACAGGAACTTCATGCTCACGGTTATTTTCTGTACTATTATAACAGCAAAAAGATGGGGGAACTTGACTTCGTAATTGAGCATAATGGTCAGATCCTTCCGATTGAAGTTAAGAGCGGAAAGGACTATGAAAAACATTCGGCATTGGATAACGTAATGGCGGTAAAGGAATATGATATTGGTGAAGCATATATCTTCACTAACGATAATGTGAAAACTGACGGAAAGGTCACTTATCTCCCAATATACATGTCAATGTTCCTTAGGGAAGATGCGGTAGATTTTATTGATATTTCCGTGGACAAATATAAATTCTGAATCTATCGCTTTTCCGATAACCTTAACGGAACCTGTTTTTTCCCCGATTCACCCATAACTTAATACAGGCTTCCCGTGTTTACAATGGGCTGGGTATCTTTGATATCACAATGTCAACAACAAAGAAAAAACCGGGCACAAAAAGCTTCCGGAGAATTTTATGGATAAAATATTATCCCAAACTTGAAAAAAACCATAATTAGAGCTAATATATTGGCATGATAAATTTGTATCAAAAGACATGGAAAGAAATTAATACAGAACTTGCGGAAAGAATGGTTCGACTCCGCAAGAGAAAAAGACTATCACAGAAGAATCTTGCTATGAGATCCGATGTGAGTCTCGGATCTTTAAAACGTTTTGAACAAACGGGGGAGATTTCCCTTCAGTCGCTGACGAAAATTGCCATAACGCTTGGAGTGGAAGGTGAACTGGAAGATTTGTTTCGCAAGGTACCATTTAACTCTATTGAAGAGGTAATTCATGCACAGACTAAACAAGATTGATGTAATCTATCATGACAGACGTGTGGGAACCATGGCTTTGTATGAAAACAGCCTGGCAGCATTTGAATATGACGGAGAATGGCTGCAGGATGGCTTCCCAATCAGCCCGTTTTCACTACCGCTGGAGAAGAAAGTTTATTTTCCTAAGATAGATCCTTTTGAGGGACTTTTCGGCGTATTCGCGGATAGTTTGCCGGATGGATGGGGACGTCTTCTTGTGGACCGCCTGATGAGAAAAAATGGTCTTAACCCACAAACAATTGGCAGTTTGGAACGACTGGCTATTGTGGGAAATTCCGGTATGGGTGCATTAACTTATCACCCGGTAATTTCAATGGAAAATGTAACGGATAATTTGTCACTGGATGAGATTGCGGAGGAATGCTCACAAATTTTAAATACAGAATCCGATGAAAATTTGGATTATTTATTTGCAAAGGGAGGATCTTCGGGAGGTGCGAGACCTAAAATATTAACAAAAGTTGGAGACGAAGACTGGATTATTAAATTTCCTTCATCAGATGATAACCTGAGCATAGGAAAGCAGGAATATGATTATGCACTTTGTGCAAAGGCATGTGGGCTGAATATGGAAGAGGTTAGATTGTTTCCCTCAAAAAAAACAAAAGGCTATTTTGGAACAAAACGTTTCGACAGAAGGGGAAAAAGTGAGGAGGGAAAGGTTCATATGGTATCTGCTGCGGGACTTTTGGAAACATCCCATAGAATCCCTAATCTGGATTATGATATCTTAATGAAACTTACGCTCCGACTCACAAGATCTATGGAAGAATGTGAAAAACTATATCGTCTTATGTGCTTTAATGTATTTGCTCATAACAGGGATGACCATTCGAAAAATTTTACTTATCTGTATGAGGAAGAAGAACAAAGATGGGTCTTATCACCGGTATATGACCTTACTTATTCCAATTCTCTTGGAGGTGAGCATGCCACTACGGTGAACGGAAACGGAGCGAATCCGAGAATGGAAGATATCCTTGCTGTTGCTGAAAAAATAGGGCTTAATGTTGTTAAGTCTCGAAAAACCGCTGAGAAAATCAAAGAATGCGTTTATGAAATGTTAGGGGAGTATATACATTAATAAACTTGAAAATACTATTATACAGCTGACGGGACTGAGTCGAAGCCTCCGGAAGTTGTGGATAGCTGATGGATTGCAGTAGCTTAGAAGTAACGGACGAACATACGAATACTTGGCACTGAAAATTGCAGAATGGAGAAAAAATGACATTACGTGAATTGAAAATCGGTCAAAGAGCAAAGGTGACGGTGGTAGG
>CAZCPW010000173.1:0-3580 GCA_964499925.1 uncultured Lachnospiraceae bacterium | reverse complement strand
CCATGTCCTCTATTCTCTTTACGTTGTTAATCGCACTTTCAACAAGTCCTTCGGCAGTTACCCCGCCGTATTTTTCAACAAGTTCTTTTTCCAAAGATCCCGAATTTACGCCGACTCTTATGGGAATATTTCTTTCTCTCGCAGCCTTTACGACTTCCAAAAGCTTATCGTCGGAGCCGATGTTTCCGGGATTGATGCGCACCTTGTCGGCGCCGTTTTCAATTGCCGCAACCGCCATCTTGTAATCAAAATGGATATCGGCAACCAAGGGAATGGAAATTTCTTTCTTTATCTCTTTGATGGCACGCGCCGCCTCAAGCGTCGGAACCGTGCTCCTGACAATTTCGCACCCTGCCGCAGTGAGCCTGTTGATCTGCTCGATTGTGCCCTTAATGTCTTCGGTCTTTGTGTTCGTCATCGACTGAATCAAAATGGGATTTCCGTGTCCGATGACCCTGTTTCCTATATGAATTTCCTTGGTATTCTCTCTGTATGTCATTTCATCACCCTATTATTCGCATTATGTCATTATAAAAAACAAAGATTGCAAGTAAAAAGAACAAAATTATTCCGATTAAGTGCACCATACCTTCTTTTTCGGCAGGTACGGGCTTTCCGCGTACGGCTTCCACCAGTAAAAATACAAGCCTTCCGCCGTCAAGTGCCGGAAGAGGAAGTAAATTTATAACGCCCAGGTTTACGCTTAAGAGCATTGCTATATTCATCATCGTAAGAACCACGCTTGAAATGCCGTAATCCTTTGCCACGTCATAATTCTCGTTTACGACCTGAGCTATTCCCACAGGTCCCGAAAGATTGTCGTAGGAAAGCTTTCCAAGTACCAACTGCTTTAAACTCTTTAAAGTGTTGCGGAAATTGTATACAAGCTCATACCAGCTGTATTTGATAAGGTTCCACCCCTTACACTCTATGTAGTAGGTACCGCCTTCTATTCCGATGTAGTAACGATTATCCTCACTGCTGTATGCGGGTGCAAAGGTAACCGTTCCGGTCTCCCCGTCCCTCTCATACTCAATCGTGAGTTCCTCGCCGGAACTTAAGATCGAAATCAGAGAAATATCACGCCAGACATGGATGCTCTCACCGTTTATTTTGGTGATGACATCATTTACCTTAAGGCCCGATTCCGCAGCGGGGCGTCCGTCGGTTAAGCCCTGCACAACCGGCAGATCGGTTCCGACCGAACCGACTATGATCATTGCAAAGATAAAAGCAACCAAAAAGTTAAAAAACGGGCCCGCAAAGACCGTCGAAATCCTTGCCCAAACACCCGCTTCCCTGAAGGGAATGCCCTTAGGCTTTTCTTCCTTTAGGGCCTTGCCGTCTGAGTCTTTACCTTCAGCCGAAGCCTCTGTATCTTCATCCGTCTTTTTTTCTTCCGAAAGATTTTCAAGTTCCGCATCGTCAAAGATGCAGGCGCCTCCCAAAGGAAGCAGCTTTAATGAGAACTTCGTGCCCTTCCTCGTAAAAGAACAAAGTGTCGGGCCAAAACCCATGGCAAATTCGATTACCCTGATGCCGTTTGCCCTGGCCACGATAAAGTGTCCGAATTCGTGTGACAGCACAATGACCGCCAAAATTACAAAAAACCATATTATGGAAGCAACCATTACAGCTCCTTTAATTCTTACCCTTTAATAATTCATATACCGACGCCTCGGTATCAAGAATTTCATCAACCGTAGGATTGTCCGTGAGTTTAATGCCATCCATTGCGGTCTCGATATAATCATAAATTCCCGTAAACGGAATTTCTTTATTCAGGAAACACTTAACGGCCCATTCGTTTGCCGCATTGAAGACCGTGGGCATATTTCCGCCGGCCTTAATCGCCTCGTACGCATACTTAAGTCCCTTAAAGGTTTCTGTGTCAGGCTCAAAGAAAGTGATTTCTTTAAGCTTGTAAAAATCAAGTTTATTTCCGTTCATCACGCGCCTGTCGGGATAAAACAAGGCATACTGAATGGGAAGTTTCATATCCGGCACGCCAAGCTGCGCTATAACGCTTCCGTCTATATACTCGACCATTGAATGAATGATGCTCTGCGGCTGGATTACGACTTGAATATTCTCAGGCTCCACGTCAAACAGCCACTTTGCCTCAATGACCTCGAGTCCCTTATTTACCAAGGAAGCCGAATCTATCGTTACCTTTTTGCCCATGCTCCAGTTGGGATGCTTGAGTGCATCCTCAACACGCATATTCTTAAGCTCCTCGTATGTCTTTCCTCTGAAAGGTCCGCCCGAAGCCGTAAGAAGAATTTTCTTTATATTCTTGTGTGCCTCACCGTTTAAAGACTGGAAAATCGCACTGTGTTCGGAATCGACCGGTAAAATCGACACCTTTTTCTCGCGGGCAAGAGGCATGATGATATGCCCTGCCGTCACCAGAGTTTCCTTGTTGGCAAGTGCAATCGTCTTTCCTGCGTTTATTGCCGCAATTGTCGGCTTGATACCAATCATTCCGACCAAGGCCGTCACCACGATATCGGTTTTTTCCAAAGTCGAAACGGTGATAAGACCTTCCATACCGGATAAAACTGTAACACCCGTATCGGCAACCAAAGCCTTAAGCTCCAAGGCCGCCTTTTCGACAAACATTACGGCATACTCAGGCTTAAACTTACGAATCTGTTCTTCCATAAGCTTTACATTTGAAGCCGCAGCAAGTGCATATGCCTTAAGTTCCGTACTGTTATTTTCCACAATTTCAAGTGTCTGGGTACCTATAGAGCCGGTTGACCCGAGTATAGTCAAATTTTTCATATAAATCCCTATGAATTTGAAAGTAAAAATAAAGAAAGATAATAAATAATCGGTGCAACAAAAATTGAGCTGTCAAATCGATCGAGCACTCCTCCGTGCCCGGGAATCAGCTTTCCGAAATCCTTGATATCTTTGTTTCGCTTTATAGCCGAAGCCGCCAAATCTCCTATCTGTGCGATAATACCTCCGACAGCCGCAATGATTACGAAAATAAGTCTGTCCTCTTTCATCACGAAAGAACCGAATATAAACGCGATAAGGCCGGCACCGACAATTCCGCCTATAACACCCTCTATTGATTTCTTGGGGCTTAAATGCGGTAAAAACTTATGATTCCCGATTGTCTTTCCCGTAAGCATGCCGACGCAATATGCGCAGGTGTCGTATCCCCAGGCGGTGATGATGATCAGCCATACAAGGTATTTGCCGTTTTCGAGATTCCTCGTAAGATACACAAAGGAAAGCATAATCGGCGCATAAAAGTACGCAAACACGACGCCCATTATGTCCTCAACCTTGTATTTCGGAAAGGAAAAAACGTAAATCGTCAAAAAGGCGATTACAGTAAACACGGCACAAAGAACCATATACTCTGTACTGTTTGTAAAGTACATCGTCACATAATAAGCCGCAATCGCGATAAGTCCGAAAACGGTCAGTACGTTTTGTTTTTTCTCGGGTCTGATATTCAATGCCTTAACAAGCTCGTCAAACCCAAACAGAGAAAGAAACAAAAGTGCAAAAGCAAGCGGTATTCCGCCAAAATAAAATGATATCCATGCAAGTATAAGCA
>CAZCPW010000172.1:0-3581 GCA_964499925.1 uncultured Lachnospiraceae bacterium | reverse complement strand
ACCCAAGCTTTAAGACAAAGATTTACGAAAACACCAAGTATGCCAAAGCGGCAATTGCAACAACCGACTTTTTAAAGAAAGCTATGGCATTAGAGGAAAAAGGAACACTGATCAGTTCCCTCAGAGGAGATCCTCACGCGAAGGATGCATACACGAAGCAGGAGTTTAACGCTTTAATGAAAACTTCCGCAGCAGATGCAGAGCTTAATACAATGCTCGTATATTCATTCCTTAAAAAGATGGCTTCCGGAAAGACCGGCATGCAGGGCGTGATAAACACCGTTTTCACATGGCAGGCAGCTGACCCAAATTGGACTTGGGATAAGATGGCAGATGATTTAAGAAAGAAAAATCCCGAGATTAATGACTCCCTTAATAAACTTCTTGAGCGTGAGAACCATGAAGAAAGTAAAGAGGTCAACGGAAAGGTAAATATTTCGGGCGGATCCGGACATATAATGCGTAACTATTCAGCTACTATGAGCAATTTAAAGAAGTTTTTCGACGCAAAGGTTAACGAAGCCGCTAAAGAAACCATCAAAACCGTAAACGAAATTTCCAAGCAGGTAAAGCCTTCGGGACCTGCAATGAAGTAAACACAAATTTATACATCAAGGAGGCAGGACATGAAACCTGTATTGTCACTTCCGAATTTAGATATAACTCCGGAACAATATTTTGAAGAAACAGAAAAGAAGATTACCCGTTTTTTCGGTAACCGTGTTGACCCAAAGGACGGCGCAGAAGGTTATTTGGATACCCTGGGTACATCCATCAAACCCATTGTGCGTGTTGGGAATTATCATCCGGAAGGGTACGAAATCGCAAAAGACAATATAGTTCCCGAAGAGATGGCTTCTTATCTTTCGTTTATGCAAGTTTTTTGTCTTCCTCCCGATGATTATCTTCCCGATATGACGGAGGAAAATGTAAATAAGCTCACTGATGAAGCAAAAGCAAAATGGAATGAACTTCTGACCGATTACGTCATGCCCTATAACACATTTGTACCCGTAAACGGTATATTCGGAGATGAAGATCGTCTCATAGCGAACAGTTTCTGCAAAAATTTCAAGAAAGCACATGATATTGCAAAGAATGTAATACTTATGGATGATACGGAAGGTGACGCACGCGCAAAGAAAGAGGATGCAATAGCAAAGCTTTGTACCGATGGTTTAAGAAATGTTACAAAGTACATAAACGCATCATCAAAATCCGATGGTATGCGGGATAACTATGTGGCAATCCTGACAATTTCCAAAATGCTTGATTGGATTGACAAAAACAAGTGGCTTAAGGACAAGATTCAATTAGAAGAAGACGAATGGACTTACTGTAAAGGTTTAAAGGCATTAGGTGAAATCGTACGTAACGGAGAGACGGAATACGACAATTTCTTAAAGAACAATCGCGACGCCAATGAAGAGGCTGCAGAGCAATACAGAAAATTTTCTTATGCTTTATACCTCGAAAAGGAGGAAACACTCAAGAAAAATACCGATGCACTCAACGAGAAACTTGATTCGATACAGCACGTTCTTGAAAAAGACGACAACTTTTGCCGTATTAACCGTCTGAATCAGCATTATAAAAAGGAGGCCTTCGGAAAGAGTAACAAGTCTTTTTCAACCTGCGAAGAGATGATAACCATTCAAAAGTTCAGATTGGACATCTCCCCTGTTGCATCCGATATTGTCAAAAGGCTTGGAAAATGTACATCCAAAGAAGAGATTGATGCCATAGTCGCAGAAGAAGCAGCCAAAGCGGGAGAAATCCCCGTAAATTCCGACAACAATTCATTTTATAAAAAATTCGGACAGCATCACACAGTCAAAGAAAAAATAATCGAACCCGATGAAATTGCTCCTTTAACGGACGAACAAATAAAATCGAACGAGCAATCCAGAAATAAAAACATACAAACCGGTGTAAAGAACTTTTTCAAAGGAGAAATAAAAGACAAAGCCCAAGAGATATATTCCGAAATGGATCTTTTCAAAAACGATAATCTTTTCAGAGGCTCATCCCCCGAATTCCGTGATACGAAGGAATTGCTCGGCGTACTTGTTAACCTTTCAAAAAATGATGAAATAAACAGGAAGGACTTTAAGTCAGTACTTAACGCTCTCAAGAAAAAGACCGAAAAATATCTGAATAAGAAGGATGCCGCTTCGGGTGCAAGAAGAACCGAACGTAATAATGACAGCTATGCAAACCGCAGGTACAATCTCATGCTGCGTTGCTCCGAAATGGTTTCAAGCATGATAAAAAAAGAAGACGACGTAGAGTACAAACATGTGATAAACGACCTGTGCAATACCGTTAATAAAACAGTAGCCCTCCCTCATCCCGAAGCACACTTCCACATTGCGATAAAAGGGGTCGAATATGTGCTCGTAAAGAATTCCGTGAAGACTGCGGAAGAATTTAAAAAGGATCTGATTAAAAGGTATTACGACGGAACTTTAAACTCAGCGCAGCTTGTCGCAAAATATAAGGATGACTTTAAATCGGTTAATAATTATATAAACAACTCGGTTCTTGACATACGAAAGTCCTGTGCCGAGAGCGGAATGTCCGTCGGCGAGTCGGAGAAAATGATTACCAACATGTTTGACACTGTTTTCGATACAGCAATCGAAATAGAAAATGCATCGACAGTTCAGAGAAAGAAAGAATTCAAGAATGCAAAAACAGATATAAAGAACAAGTCGGAAGGTAATGAGATAAAAAGAAGTAATTCGTTTTAAAGTTTTAGAAACAAAGCTCAGGGTGATTAGTTGACCCTGAGCTTTTTCTATATAGTAAAACCCATCATGCCAATTGTGAGCGTAGGTTAAATGTCGCTAACGTGACCGCACGCGGTGTCTGCATTCCGTTTGCGGAATGATTTCAAAATTCACTCCCCATTTGTCTCACGGTATTCGTGCGGCAGAACTCCGGCTATCCGCTTAAAGGTATCACTGAAATAAGTACTCGAACAATAGCAAAGCCGCCTTGAAATTTCGGCTATGCTCTCCTGAGTGCTCAAAAGAAGGACTTTTGCTTTTCCAATTCGAACATTATCAATATACTCCGCTATGCTCATACCGGTTTCGGCTTTGAATTTACGTGAGAGATAATAAGGGGTATATCCAAACTGCCCTGCAAGCAAGGCGATGGAAAGCTCATCTTCCATATGTGTCAGGATGTAATCGCAGCATTCCCTCACCGTCTTCGAATATTTTGAATCTTCCTTCGCTTTCTTTACCCGTCCTATAAAGTCCGTGTACATATTGTGAGAAAGCGCACTCAGTTCGGAAATACTCTTCGCCTCCGACATATTCTGGATATAAGCATCGCCGACTGCATAGGCAATGTCCGGAGAAAGACCTCCTTTGATGGCCTCTCTTGAGCAAAGTGACGTAAATACAATAGTCGAAACGGACGCCTGCGTCATCGGATTTGCTGTCTTAATCTGCACTCCGGTACTTAAAGAAGAGGATTTTGAAAGAGCCTTATGATAGTCCATATTGCCCTCTCTCACATTATAAAGAAGCTCCTGCTCCGCCATGTATGTAAAACGACGGTTTCTTTTT
>CAZCPW010000171.1:0-3603 GCA_964499925.1 uncultured Lachnospiraceae bacterium | reverse complement strand
TGAACTTTTTGTCAAAGCTTGTAAAGGCCTCCGAGGGTCTTTCAAATGAACATATCGAGGGCCTGGTTACAGAGCTTGAGTCTTTAAAAAAGCTTACGGGAGAGGTTTCAAGCCTTAAACGTTTGTCTTTCTTTGTGAGCAGTGACGGTGAAACAGGCTCCGGAAATCCTTTTGAGCTCATATTTGTGTATTTAAAGATTCTTTTTCATATAGATATACTCGTTCTTGCACGTGAAATGCGTCTTGTTAAGGACAAGAAAGATTCGCTTAAAGAAATTTACCTTAGGCTTGGCAGGATAGAAAGTTACATATCGATTGCCTCTTTGAGAAAGGGCTTTAAGGATGTTTGCGTACCGGGACATTTTAACGGAATAAAGGCTAAGGGGCTTTACCATCCGCTTATCACCGATCCTGTCAAAAACGATATCTGTGAAGAAAGAGGAGTGCTTATTACGGGCTCAAATGCTTCGGGAAAATCGACCTTCTTAAAAACGGTTGCATTAAACGTTTTATTTGCCGGAAATATTCATACCTGCTTTGCGGACAGCTTTGAAGCGGGCGAATATTATGTATTTTCGTCAATGTCGTTGAAGGACAGTTTAGAGAGCAAAGACAGCTTTTACATGGCGGAGATTAAGGCGCTTAAGAGAATCTTTGACTTTCATGAGGAACACCCCGATAGGAAGATTGTCTGCTTCATCGATGAACTTTTAAAGGGCACGAACACTGTTGAAAGAATTGCCTTGGCTACTCAGATTCTTTTGAATTTAAAGAAGGAAGGCATTCTTACCTTTGCGGCAACGCACGACTACGAGCTTGCGGACATACTTGATGAGGAATATTCGAATTATCACTTTACGGAAGAAATATGTAATGATGATATTTCATTTAATTTTCTTTTTACACCCGGAAAGGCGGTTTCGAAAAATGCAATAAAGCTTTTGGGACTGTTAGGGTTTTCAAATGAAATTGTCGATGATGCAAAGGCCCTGGCAGATAGATTTTTGGAAAGCGGAGTTTGGAAATAGATGTTTGTTACGATTTTTACGGATGGGTCGTCTCTGGGAAATCCCGGCCCCGGCGGCTTTGGGTCGATACTTAAATATGTAGGCACAGAAGGGAAAGAATATGTGCTTGAGCTTTCCGAAGGCTACAGGCTTACCACCAATAACCGGATGGAACTGATGGCGGTTATCAAGGGACTTGAGGCTCTCACTAAACCGTGTGAGGTAATGGTTTATTCGGATTCGAAGTATGTGGTCGATGCCTTCAATCAGCACTGGATTGATTCATGGATAAAGAAAGGCTTTAAAAAAGACGGAGGTCTTGTTCCGAATACGGATCTTTGGAAGCGGCTTATTAAAGCAAAGGAAAAGCACAAGGTAAGCTTCACATGGCTAAAGGGTCATGCGGGGCACAAAGAAAACGAACGCTGCGACGTACTTGCAAAGGAAGCTGCGGGAAGTAAAAATCTTTTAGTTGACGAAGGTTACGAGCAGAAATAAATTAAGTTCTTATTGACACTGATTTTAAAGGTGACTATACTTGAAGAAGCACAAGATGTTGTGCTTCTTTTTCAATTTATTCTAAACTTTGTGTTGCACACTTGCACGCAAGGAATATGTCGCGTTGCGACCGCGCTCGGCGCAGGCGTTTCGCAAGCGAAACGCAAATTATTTATTAGCCGATTTAATTTATATAATCAGGGGAGAAATGCCATGGGATCAGCAAATTGGAATTTTAATAATGAGGACAAGACGGACTATTCTTTAAAATACAAGCCCATCGGAGAGATTTACGTCATCAAAAAGGACGGCAGCAAGGAGGCCTTCAATGTACAGAAGGTCATAAATGCCGTATCAAAAAGTGCATACAGAGCACTTACAAAGTTTACCGAAGAGGACAATGAGCGCATCTGCCAGTATGTCATCAATCGCGTAAACAGCATGGATGCAAACGAGATCCCGATTCCCGTGATGCACAATATCGTAGAGTCGGCCCTGGAAGAGGTAAAGCCCATTGTCGCAAAGAGCTATAGGGACTACCGCAACTACAAGCAGGACTTTGTCAGGATGCTTGACGATGTTTACAAGAAGAGTCAGTCCATCATGTATGTCGGGGATAAAGAAAACGCAAATACCGACTCGGCACTTGTTTCCACCAAGAGAAGTCTTATTTTCAATCAGCTGAATAAAGAGCTGTATCAGAAGTTCTTTATGACCACGGAAGAGATTCAGGCCTGCCGTGACGGATATATTTATGTTCACGATATGTGTGCAAGAAGAGATACCATGAACTGCTGCCTGTTTGACGTTCAGTCGGTTTTAAGCGGCGGCTTTGAAATGGGTAATATCTGGTACAATGAGCCTAAGACCCTGGATGTTGCCTTTGACGTAATCGGTGACATAGTATTAAGCGCCGCATCACAGCAGTACGGCGGATTTACCGTTCCGAGTGTCGATCTTATTCTTGAGCCTTATGCACAGAAGTCATACGACAAGGCACTCAGTAAATACAGACGTCTCGGCATATCCGACGATGCCGCAGAAAGAGAAGCCTATGCGGATGTCAAGAGAGAGTTCGAACAGGGCTTCCAGGGTTGGGAATATAAATTCAATACCGTTGCTTCTTCGAGAGGAGACTATCCTTTTATCACGGTTACCGCAGGAACGGGAACCGGAAGGTTTGCAAAGCTTGCGACCATCACAATGCTTGACGTTCGTCGTAAGGGTGAAGGCAAGGCAGAGTGCAAGAAGCCCGTATTGTTCCCTAAGATTGTTTTTCTTTATGATGAGAATCTTCACGGCCCCGGCAAGGAGCTTGAGGATGTATTTGAAGCCGGCGTTCTTTGCTCAGCAAAGACCATGTATCCCGATTGGCTTTCTTTAACCGGTAAGGGCTATGTGGCAGGCATCTACAAGCAGTACGGAAAGATTATTTCTCCCATGGGCTGCAGAGCTTTCCTTAGCCCTTGGTATGAAAGAGGCGGAATGCATCCCGCAGACGACAAGGATGTGCCCGTATTTGTCGGCAGATTCAACATCGGTGCTATTTCCCTTCACCTTCCCATGATTCTTGCAAAGTCGAGAAAGGAAAGCAGGGACTTTTACGAAGTACTTGATTATTATCTTAATTTAATCAGACAGCTTCATATTCGTACCTACGATTATCTCGGTGAGATGAGGGCTTCCACTAACCCGCTTGCTTATTGCGAGGGCGGTTTCCTCGGCGGACATCTTAAGCTTACCGATAAGATTAAGCCTTTGCTTAAGAGTGCGACCGCGAGCTTCGGCATTACCGCTTTAAATGAACTTCAGAGACTTTATAACGGAAAGTCCTTGGTAGAGGACGGACAGTTTGCACTCGACACACTTGAATATATCAACAAGCGTGTAAATGAGTTTAAAGAAGAAGACGGAAACCTTTATGCCATCTACGGTACACCCGCAGAGAACCTTTGCGGACTTCAGGTTCAGCAGTTCCGTAAAAAGTACGGAATTGTCGAAGGCGTAAGCGACAGAGAGTATGTATCCAATTCCTTCCATTGTCATGTAACGGAGGATATTACTCCCATTATGAAGCAGGACCTTGAAAACAGGTTCT
>CAZCPW010000170.1:0-3610 GCA_964499925.1 uncultured Lachnospiraceae bacterium | reverse complement strand
GCTTTTTATTTCTGCGATCCCGACGGAAAGATTCCTTACGTGCAGTCAAGAGAGCCCATGCCGGTTGACGACAGGACTCCAAGGCTTAAGAAATTCCTGTTTGAAGATATTAAGGCCGAGAACTGTTATGTGGCAGCTACCTGGATAGAGGGACTTCCGGAATGTAAGGTAGAAGAGATTGCCATGCGTAACATTTTAGTTACCTATGCAGAGGACATTAAGAAGGATGTTCCGGCAATGTCGCTTGGCGTAGAGGCTTCTTCGAAGAAGGGTATTACCGTAAAGAACGTTAAAAAGCTTCTGCTTGAAAATGTCACCGTTACCGGACAGGAAGGCGATGAGATAACAGTCGAGAATGTTGACGAGTATGTCAGAAAGTAATCGAACCGTTATTTAAGTTTAAAACGGCAAACGTATAAAAGTATCAGAAAACCCTGCATCTCTTGATGCAGGGTTTTTGGTCGCTTTATTTCATTTCTGTAAAGCAGAAAACTAAGAGTGTTCTCGGAGTAAATATGCCTTAAGCGATTGCACAGGAATTAAGAGTTTTCGGTTACGTAAGGATTCCAGTATGTATGCCGGTAAAATAACATAACTCCGGTTTTGAAGTACTTTCCATTCGAAGGGTTAGGGTATTGTCGACCGTTACAATGTCAAAAAATACGTGTCCCGGATCGTAGTCGGTGATATAGGATTTAATGACCAGATGTCCCATATCCATGAAGCTGTCGGTAAAGAGCATTTCGCCTGTTATCGAAAAAGTGCTTTTGATTTTTTGATTTAGCTTAAATTCAAAATCAACTGTTTTTTTATCCTTAAATGCAAAGGACAGTTTACTGTCCGTGAGCGTAATACTTTCAAATTCGGCGTCATTAAAGGTGTAGGTACCGCATTTAAAGGAGCCGACGTTTGCCGGGGTGTAGGCTATTCTTTCTCCGCCTAAAAGGGGATAGAGGTTCTCATAAAAGCTGTCATAAATAACATTTAATCCGTAAGGGATGCCGACCGTATCTGCGATTGTGAGAATGGAGAGGTGAATCTTCGGAAAATGCATCATGAGCTGACCGCCCATTCCGTACATTACGAAACCTTCATGACGCGTGCGCCAGAACATGTATCCGTAGCCGGCGGCTTCGTCGATTGAGGGCTGAACGGGAGTGGGAGTCAGTAAAGAAGTGGCTTCTTTTATGTATTCTTTCGGAAGAAGCTCTTTGCCTTTGTACATTCCGTCATTTGCGATAAGGTAAAGCACCTTGGCTATATCTCTTAAGGTCGCATTTAATCCGGTACCGCCTTGGGAAACACCGGAAGGATCGGTTAATATATAGGCTTCCTTGCTAAAGCCGATTTCATCTAAGACTTTGACTCTTAAGTAGTCAAGAAGGCTCATGCCTGTAAGCTTTTCTACCAAGAATGCAAGGACCTGGGATGAAGAAGTATCGTATGAAAATACGGTTCCGCTCTTGTGGGTAGGCTTGGCAGTAAAGTAGGAGAGCGACCAGTCATAATCTTTTAGCTGATTGTAGGTGGTCTTTGTAAAGCAGGTCTGCATCATAAGCATTTCACGTATAGTGAGAGCCTTAAACCAAGGGTGAAGATTTGAACAATCGTAGGTATCCGTAAAGTACGTATAGATGCAATCGTCAAGTCTTATACGCCCTTCGCAACAAAGAAGCCCTATTGCAAGGGAAGTAAAGCTCTTGGTAACGGAATACATGCGATGCAAAGAATCCTTACCGTAAGGTTCAAAATACTCCTCTGCGAGGATATTGTCGTCTTTCAAAAGTAAAAATCCGTGAAACGGGATGTTGTGTGAAAATATTTTTTCCTTAAAATCAGATAAGGCTCTTAAAAGAGCCTCATCCGCATTTCCTGTCATATCGTTAAATTCAATCATCTGATGTACCTATTCGTTTAATTCAAATCTTTGACGTTCGTTGTATTTTTTTACAACCTCGTGGATCTTTTCGGTAGAGGTAATTACGTTTGAAATGGAGAGATCGTGGTTTACAAAATCGATAATCTGGGCAATGAACTTGCTGACATCGGCCTCGAGGTAGTAGGGACGTTCCTTGACGTCGGGACGTGTATAGGTAAGATTTGTGGTGATGATCTTATCAAAGATACACTGCTCGTAAGCCTTGTCAAAAGCCTCCATTCCGTTATTGAACTGACCGAAGGTAGCAAGGATAAAGATTCTTTTGGCATTCTTTGCCTTGATCTGCCTTGCGGTGTCAATCATGCTTTCTCCGGAAGAGATAATGTCGTCGATGATGATGACGTCCTTGCCGTCGATATTGTCACCTAAAAATTCATGAGCAACGATGGGGTTCTTTCCGTTTACAAGCTTTGTATAGTCGCGGCGTTTGTAGAACATTCCCGCATCGACACCGAGTACGCTTGCAAAGTAAACGGCTCTGTCAAGGGCCCCTTCGTCGGGAGAGATTACAACGGTGTGTTCTTTATCGATGATAAGGTCTTCTTCGCCTTCGAGAAGCGTCTTTAGAAACTGATAGTAAGCACTGAAATTGTCAAAGCCGGAAAGAGGTGCCGCATTCATAACTCTCGGATCGTGAGCGTCGAAGGTGATGAGGTTCTCAACACCCATGGAGTAAAGTTCCTCCAAAGCATAGGCACAGTCAAGGGATTCACGGCCCGCGCGCTTATGCTGTCTGCCTTCGTAAAGGTAGGGCATTATGACGTTTATACGGCGCGCCTTACCGGTTGCTGCCTGGATGATTCGCTTTAAATCCTGATAGTGGTCATCGGGAGATTTATGATTGATATATCCGTTCATCTGATAGGTAATGCTGGGATTGGCAACATCGACAAGGATGAACAAATCCTTTCCTCGAACGGATTCATGTAAAAGTCCCTTTCCTTCACCGCTTCCGAAACGCGGGCAATCCGCATCAAGCAGAAAAGACGGCTCTGCATAGCCGTGGAAAGCGGGATCTGTCTTTAATCCGGTGTTTAAATTCTTTCGGAATTCAACAAGATAGTTGTTGACGCTGTCTCCGAGCCTTGCCGCCGAATCCATGGCGATGAGCTTTAGCGGAGCAACGGGAAGAGCTTTTTCAAGTTTACTTAAATTTGGCATTTGACACCTCTGTATATGTATTAAAGAAAGTCGTTTTGGACTATTGTAACTATTCGTATGGTGACACGTCAAGTTTTATAAGTTAAAATAAATAAGATTGCGGGAGCGTTTTAGCGTAGCAATCCGTGTATCATTATGCATTTAATCATTTAGAAAAGAACACCATGAAGAACAATATCTCACATACAATCAGCAATATCATAAAAAATTCCCCTGCAGACAGAGCAGGCATAAAGCCAAATGATATTCTCGTAAGCGTTAACTCGGAAAAAATCGATGATGTCTTTGACTACCGTTTTAAGGTTTTGGAAAGCCACTTAACCGTAGTCTGCCGGCGAGGCGATAAAGAACTTTCCTTTGAAATCAACAAGTCCGAGGATGAAGACTTGGGGCTTGAATTTGAAAACGGCCTCTTGGATGAATACCGCAGGTGCAGGAACAACTGCATCTTTTGCTTTATCGACCAGATGCCTCCGGGAATGAGACCGACGCTTTACTTTAAGGATGACG